>NZ_JAZHDB010000143.1:0-3382 GCF_036584575.1 Desulfolutivibrio sp. | reverse complement strand
GCCTGGCGCGATGGCCGGGCTCGGGGCCTGCGACGCGGAGCTTCGGCAGGCCATGCGTCGCTTCGCTCGGGCCTGCCGCGCGCGCCGCGCGCAAACCCGTCGCCCGGCCCGTCCATCCCGGATGTGTGCCTGAGACTGCGAAAAAACAGGGGATACGTCATGGATGAAAATACAGGGCAGGTGTTTTCACGGCGGCGCCAACCCGTCGCCCGGCCCGGCGGGCATGGCCCATAGCGGCGTCCCAAGGGGCCATGTTGCAGGGGGCCATCTCTCCCGTTCGGGGATTCCCAAGGGGCATGGCCCCTTGGGCCGCCGGAGGCATTTCCCCAAACTTCGCCGTCCCGTCCCCTCGCTTCCCCGCCCCTTCCCCCTTACTCCTGCCGCGCGCCCCACAGGGCCGCGCCCAGGGCCCCGGTCATGTCCGGGTCGTCGGCCACGAGCAAGGGTTGCCCCAGGGCCTGGCCGAGCAGATGCACGATGCACGGGTTGTGGGCCACGCCGCCGGAGAAGACCACGGGCGCGTCGCCGCCCGTCACGCCCACCCGGCGCAGCATGTTGGCCGTGCGCCGCACCACCGAGGCGTGCAGCCCCAGGGCGATGTCCCTGGGGTCGCGCCCTTTGGCCATGAGCGAGGTGGCCTCGGTCTCGGCGAAGACCGTACACATGCTGCTGACCTCCACCCCGGGTTTGCCCGAAAGGGCGTAGGCCCCGAAGGCCTCGACGGGGATCTGGAAGACGTTGGCCAGAAATTCCAGGAATTTGCCCGTCCCGGCGGCGCAGCGGTCGTTCATCTCGAACTTGGCCACCCGGCCGCCGGGCAGAAGCGCGATGGCCTTGGTGTCCTGGCCGCCGATGTCCAGGACGCCGCGCGCCTCGGGGAAGCGGTGGGCCGCGCCCAGGGCATGGGCCTTGATCTCGGTGATGGTGGTCACCTCGCGGTCGAAGCCGTGCTTGGCCACCAGTTCCCGGCCGTAGCCCGTGGCCGCCACGGGACAGGCGGGAGCGGCCGCGAAGAGTCTGCGGCACTGGGCCACGGGATCGAAGGTGGTGGACGTGCGCTCGGCGTGGATGATCTCGCCGTCCGAGACGACCACGAGTTCGATGGACCGGGAGCCGACGTCGATGCCTGCAAACATGGGAAAGGCCTCCGTGTGGGGAATGGCCCAAGGGGTAGCGGGCAGGGGCGGGAAAGTACAATCGATAGATCGGATCAAGAAACGGGTGTGTGATCGAGAGAGTGGATGGATGGGCGGCGCGTGCCGCATGCCGTGGTGTTCCATGGGGGCGTTCCATGGTTCCCGGGAGGTGTTTGGGGCGCAGAATGTCCGCTGGTTGGCCGGGTTCGGGGTGTGCGACGCGGCGCTTCGGCAGACCATGCGTCGCTTCGCTCGGGTCTGCCGGGCGCGCCGCGCGCACACCCGTCGCCCGGCCCGAGCGGCATGCCTGTGGCGCAGGTCCGAGGCGGCAGGCCTTCCCGTTACGGGGTTCCAAGGGGCTTTAAGCCCCTTGGCCGCCGGAGGCATTCCCCCGACCAGGTCATTTGTTTTCATACTGCTTGTAGCGGTCGAAGTTGAACCGGCGCGAGAGCATCTCCCGTCGGATGGGCCGCGGCCGCCCAGCCCGCCGGGCGCGGCCGCGAAGAAGTCTGGCGGCGGCGAGAACCGTGAGCAGGGCGGCCCCGATCAGAACCAGGGCCGTCAGCATGGCCGTCTCCCGGCGGCGGGGCAGGGCGTCCGGGCCGGATCAGGGGATGGCCAGGGCATGTTCCTGCTCCGACTTGCAGGCCACGCACAAGGAGGTTCCGGGCACGGCCAGCAGCCGCCGGGGGGAGATGTCCTCGCCGCATTCCCGGCAGATTCCGAACTCCGCATCATCCATGCGGTTTACTGCGGCCCGAAGGTCGGCCAGGCGTTCCTCCATGTCCTGCCGCCAATTGGTGAACGTTGGGGCGGCGGGGGTTTCCTCCTGGAATTCGGCCCAGCGGGCCAGAGCGGCCTCGACGGAGGCGATTTCCTCGGTAAAGGTGCGAAACAGCGTTCTGCGGTCGGCAGCGGTCATGGTCATACTCCTTATATATGATCGAGGGTCAACAAAAAGCCCCACCTCCGGGTGTGGAGATGGGGCTGGCCAGGTACGAAACGCGGCTTTTCCTACATGGCGCCCCTTGCGTGCCCGCGACGGATCGCGGCCGCCTCCCCTGGCGCCGCGGACAGACCCGCGCCGATGCGGCCGGGGGAGGCGATTGCAAAAACACGGATCGGGTTCGTCATGGCCAGAGTCTCTTGGTTGGAGAAAGCCGGTTGCCGGAACAGGGACGCTACGGCGCAAAGCCCGTCGGCCGCCATGGCCGCCCTGAGCCGTCGCGCCTGTCCCGGGCGCGTGCGGCCCACCATAGCCGTGGGCGGGCCTGGGGCAAATTTGTCGGAAGACTCCGACATGTCCGGTTCGGGGCGCCGCAGGCCTTGACGGGGCGGGCAGCCTTTCCTACTGCATCCCGACCGGCGGGATCGCGCCGGAAAGGAGCGGGCATGAAGGACGAACGCGGCATCTATTACCACCCCAATCCCCAGGAACGGGCCGTGCGCATGTACGTGCGGGAACGCTACGGCGACGTGGAGTTTCGGCTGTGGAACCGGGACCACCCCCAGATCTGGGAGGGCCACGACTGGATCGCCTACGACGACATCCGGGCGGCGGCCGCCCAGTACGCCAAGCGGGGCACGGGGACGGACCCCCTGGAGATGTATGACCTGGAAGTCGCCAAGCGGCTGCTTCAGGACGAAGCCTGATGCGGCCGGGCGTGGACTTCCGCATCTACGGGCGGATTCGGGGGCTTACGCCGGAGGCGGCCGGGAAACTTGCGGCCGAGGCCCCCTTCGAAACGGCCCGGGCCGAGGCGGGCGGAATCGAAATTGAGCACGAAGGGCGGTTTGTGGACGTGGAGGAGTTTTTGGCCCGGGCCGTTTCGCTTCTGCCCGAGGGCGGGGACGGGGATGTGGACGTGATCGACGAAGAGGCTTGGACCATCACGCGGTATGCCTTGCGCCCCGGGGCTTTTGAGGCCAAACGGCATGGCCTGGACGACGTCTTGGACCACACCAAGGGTGAGGGAAATTTCTAGAAAGGCGTTTTTTTGGTTGACGGGCCGGGCTGGGTTAGCTAAACACCGCCCCCTGGTCGACGCGAACAAATGACTTTTTGAAGGCGACGAAAAAAAAGTTGTTGACGGGCCGAACCGGATCGACTAAACATCAGAGTTTCGCGCGGGGCGAAAGAAACACACCCCCGAACGAAGATGGGCCGCAAGAAGTACCGGGTTGAAAGACCCCAGACGGCCGTGATCTTTGACAATTAAATAGCGAGTCGGGTAATTCGAGACGCA
>NZ_JAZHDB010000142.1:0-17501 GCF_036584575.1 Desulfolutivibrio sp. | reverse complement strand
GCCGTCTTCGGCCAGGGTCAGGCTGACGTCGCCCGCCTCGGGCGCGTCGTTCACACCCCCCGCATCTTACTCCAGGGCCTGCACCAACGCCTGCGCCGCAACCGTCAGTTCATCATCGGCCAGGGTGCGCGGGTCGAGGCACAGGGTATCGTGTTCGATGCGCGCCACCAGGGGCGGCGTGGCGGCCAGCAGCCGTTCGCGCAGGGCGTCGGCGGTGACGGCGGCGCCCGTGGGGGTTATGGCCACCAGCGTGGTGGCCAGGTCTTCTTCGGGGAAGGCGCCGCCGCCCACGCGCGACGCGCCGGGCCGCGTCGTGGCGGCCATGAGTTGCGGAGCTGCCTTATTGATGATGGCGGCCAGGCGGCGGGCCTTTTTGCGCAGGGTTTCCGGGGACTGGCCGATGAGCGCCAGGGTGGGGACTTTGGCGGCGGCCAGGGCCGGGTCGAGGTACAGGCGCAGGGTGGCCTCCAGGGCGGCCAGGGTCATCTTGTCGATGCGCAGCGCCCGGTTGAGCGGATTTTTTTTGATGCGGTCGATGTAGTACTTTTTGCCCACGATGATCCCGGCCTGGGGGCCGCCCAGCACCTTGTCGCCGCTGAAGCTGACCACGTCCGCGCCGTCGGCCACCACGCGCTGCACGGTGGGTTCGTGGCCCATGGCCAGGGTGGAGAAGTCGAAGAGGTTGCCCGAGCCCAGGTCTTCGATGACCGGCAGGTTGTGGGCCTGGCCGATCTCCTGGAGTTCCTTGAGGGGGACTTCCTTGGTGAAGCCGATGATCTTGAAATTGGAGGTGTGGACCTTGAGCAGGGCGGCGGTGGCGTCTGTGATGGCGTTTTCGTAGTCGTGACGGTGGGTGCGGTTGGTGGCCCCGACTTCCTTTAGGATCGCGCCGCTTTTGGCCATGACCTCGGGGATGCGGAAGGAGCCGCCGATTTCGACCAACTGGCCCCGGGAGACGATGACCTCGCGGCCCTTGGCCAGGGTGTCCAGGATGATGAGCACGGCGGCGGCGTTGTTGTTGACCACCAGGGCGGCTTCGGCGCCGGTCAGGGTTTTTAAGAGGTCTTCGACATGGGAATAGCGGCTGCCGCGTTCGCCCGTGGCCAGGTCGAACTCCAGGTTGGAATAGCGGGCGGCGGCCTCGGCCACGGCGGTGACGGCGGCGTCGGCCAGAAGCGACCGGCCCAGGTTGGTATGCACCACCACGCCCGTGGCGTTTAAGACGCGCCGGAAGCGGGGCTTGGTCTGGGCGGCGGCGAAGGCGCACAGGCGCGGGGCCAGGGCAGGCAGGGCCAGGGCCTCGGGGCCGGGGACGAGCCCGGCGCGGATCTCCTCGCGCACCACGTCCAGGAAGCGGTCGGCGGCCTCGCGCACCAGCGGCCGGGGCAGGCCGTCGAAGGGCTTTTGGCTGACGAGATGGGCCAGTACGGCGTCCATGGACGGCAGATGTCGGAAGAGCGTGGTCATGGCGTGGTCCCGGGGGCTATTTTGTATGGTCGCGCCGGATGTTGCGCGTGCGTGGCATAGCGCACTCTGGGGGCCAAGGCAATTTTCCCGGCCCGGGCACGGCCTGTGTCGCATTGCCGAACGTGCGACGACGCGGTATGGGAGCGGCATGGACGAGAAAATGACGGCTGGAAAGGCGACGCGGCGCGCGCCCCGCATATGCTTTGCGGCGGCCGTGTGGGCCGTCGTGTGGCTTTTGCCGTGCGGCGCGCCCGAGGTCTTCGCCGCAGGGCCGAAGATGACCCGCGCGCCGAGCGCGGCCACGGAGATTCGCGGGTCGCTGGTGACGGCGCCCGGGGCGGGCAAGGCGGCGGCGTTGCGGGAGAGCAAGCGGGGCCGGGGCGGCGGCGCGCCCCAGGGACCGGTGAAGACGACCGCCACGGTGCCCCGGCGCTATCCGGAGTTGGTCCAGTCCGAGCGGCTGATCGAGCTGGTGAACCGCTACAGCACGAAACACGGGGTGGATGCGCGGCTGGTGTATTCGCTGATCGAGCAGGAGTCGCGGTTCAACAAGATGGCCGTCTCGCCCAAGGGGGCGCAGGGGTTGATGCAGATCATGCCGGACACGCAGCGGTTTTTGGGGCTTTCGGACCCGTTTGACGAGGAAAAAAACATCGACGCCGGGGTGCGGTACTTGAAAGCCATGCTGGACCGATTTCAGACCGAGGTCATGGCCCTGGCGGCGTATAACGCGGGCCCTGAGGCCGTGGCCCGGCATAACGGCGTGCCGCCGTATGATGAGACGAAGGATTACGTGCTGCGGGTGGTGGATCGCTATTTCTTTTTGCGGCTGAAGTATCCGTCGGGCAACATCGGCGAGATCGCGGCGGCCGAGGCGGGGTTGTGAGACTGCCGGGATCGGCCTCTGGGGCATGGAACGTCGGTTTTGAGGGGCGCGGCAGGGACGGGGTTGCGGCATGAAGGACATTGCGCGGTTTCTGTCGGGCTTTCGGACGTTCCAGCAAAACTATTTCTGCGCGGAGAACGAATATTTCGCGCGCCTGCGGGAGCGCCAGAGCCCCAGAGCGCTGGTGGTGGCGTGCAGCGATTCGCGGGTGGACCCGGCGCTCCTTATGGGCTGCGAGCCGGGGGACATCTTCGTGGTGCGCAACGTGGCCAACCTGGCGCCGCCGTATGACGCCGGAAGCGGCCTGCACGGCGTGAGCGCGGCGCTGGAATACGGGGTAAAGCACCTTGAGGTGGAGCACATCATCGTGCTTGGGCATTCGTCGTGCGGCGGCATCGGGGCGCTTTTGCGGTCGGACGGCGGAGAACTTGGCGAGTTCATCGGCCCGTGGGTGGGGATCGCGCGGGAGGCGGTGGCGGAGATACAGGAGGAGTTTCGGGACAAGCCCGAGGCGGTGCGGCAGCGCGGCTGCGAGATGGCGGCGATATTGGTGTCGATAGGGAACCTGCTGACGTTTCCGTGGATCAGGGAGCGCATCGAGGCCAAGGCGTTGTACATCCATGGCTGGTACTTCGACATGGCCACGGGGGAGCTATTGAGCTACCTGTCCGAGACCGGGACGTTCGAGGTGCTGGTGGCGCGGTGTCCGGGGTGAGGGGGAACTTCGGCATTTGGCTTGAGAAGGCGGTTGAATAAAACGAATCGGCCGTGTTCGTGCCCTTGCCAGACGGGGCGATGCGACTCGGTGCGTTCCGACAACAAGTCACTGCTGTTGGGGAAAATTATTGTGACTCGCCGCCTTGTTCTTCGAGCAAGGCGTGGATGTGGGTCTCGGGGTTTTCCTGGAACAGAGTGGCGGCCTCTTCTCGGGAAACGTCATGGCGCAGGGAGAGCCAAGTCGACATGGCAGTCATGAAATTATCTTCGAATGCCTTGGGGATTTGTTGCTTCAGCCCATAATATAACCTTGCCGCCTCCTGCGCGGCGGCTATGGCCTCTTTGTGCCGTCCAAGATCGGTGAGCATGAGGGCAAGGTTGTTCAGAATTATGGCCAAGTTCGGACGAAAGGCCTCCGGGTGTGTTTGCGCCAAAGCTCGATACAATTCCGTCGCTTCCAGGGCTGCCACAAATGCCTCATCGTGTTTTCCGAGATCAGCGAGGTTAATGGCAAGATTATTTAGACTATTAGCCAAATTTGAACGGAAGATCTCCGGATGGGCTTGGGCCAATGCACGGCGGATTGTCACCGCCTCCTGTGCGGCAGCCAATGCCTCGTCGTGTTTTCCCAAATCGGCGAATTTGAGAGTAAGGTTGCTCAAAGTCATGGCCAAATCCGGAAGGAACTCATCCGGGTGTACTTGAACCAAAATCCGATACAACGCTAGCGCTTCCTGGGCGGCCGTCAATGCCTCTTTACGATTGCCGCGTTCCGAGAGTCTATTGGCAAGAGTGTTCAGGCTACTGGCTAAATTTGGGCGAAAAATTTCCGGTTGGGCCTGGGCCAATGAGCGATATAATTCTACCGCCTCCTGTGCGGCGGACAATGCCTCCTCGCGCTTTCCAAGATCGGCGAGGCTGTTGGCAAGGTTGTTTAGGCTCATGGCTAAGTTTGGGCGAAATGCCGCAGGGTGAGCCTGAACCAATTCACGGCGAATAGTCACCGCCTTCTGTACGGCGGACAGCGCCGCTTCACGCATTCCGAGATCAGCGAATCTGCTTGCAAGGTTGTTCAGACTTGTGGCCAAGTCTGGACGAAAGGTTTTCGGGTGAACTTGTGATAAATTTTGATATAGTTCCAACGCCTCCTGCGTGGTTGCCAAAGCCTCTTCGTACTTTCCGAGATCTGCGAGTCTGTTGGCAAGGTTGTTCAGGCTCATGGCCAAGTCCGGACGGAAGGCCTCCGGGTGTGCTTGGGCCAAAGTCCGAAACAACTCCAGCGCATCCTTGGCGGCTGTCAGCGCCTCTTCACGCCTTCCAAGACCGGCGAGGCTGATGGCAAGGTTGTTCAGACTGCCTGCTAAGATTGGGCGGAAGGCATCCGGATTGGTATGGGCCAAGCTTTGGTATAATTCCACCGCCTCCCGGGAGGCAGTCAAGGCCTCTTCGCGCCGACCGAGGCGGGCCAGAATGCGGGCCATGAGATCCTGCATTCCGGGCAGAAATAATTCTTGACCATATTGTCTGGCCACAGAAACACCCCGCACGGCCGTGGCTGCGGCCTGAGGGAGGTTTCCAGCCTCAAGATAGGCCTCGGCAAGCCTTGCCAGTGTACCGATCTGGGCCTGGGTGCGCGCAGGCGTGGGGTTTGGAATGCCCTCTAACTCTTCGACCAACCGGCCCAACTCGGCGATGTGGCCCGCAGCCTGCCCGTTGGGGGTGCTTGCGGGCCGCCATGCTTCGATCTCCATCCTCTGCCCGTCGGCCCAGGGCATGGCAGGGGAGCGTATCGCTTCCCCTTCGTCGACCCAGAAAACATGGCGACGGAAATCGAAAAAATCCGGAGCGCGAGAGGCCAAATCCTTGAAACCTTCGTTTGTGAGCCAGATGATCCACGGAAAGGGGAAGCGCTGGGCCAGGGAGTCGCGCAGGGAATTGAGGCGTGCGGCGGCGTCGGTCGGGGTGCGTCGCGTATCGCCTGGGATAAGGGGGGCCTCGGCGTCCAAAAGGGCCAGGGCGGGCTGTCTGTCAGGGGGGACGTCCGCCATGCGCTCCGCCAGGGCCGCCACCAGGGGCGCATCCCCCAGGGATGGGTAGGCGACGCGGACGATGTGGACTGTGGGAAGGCGCGCGGCAACGTCGTCAAGCACGCGGTCCCGGATGCTGGTATCCCAGCCGACGACTAAAAGCGGCGCAAAGAGCCCCGCGTAGACCTCGATGCAGTCGGCAAGCTTGGCGGCCAGCCGTGCGGGGGGCAGTCGCGGGAGTTCCTGCTCTTCGCTCATGGGGCAGACTCAAGCAACGTCTTGAACCGTTCGTCGAACTGCATGATCAAGGGATGGACATCGGCCCAACCTCGCCCGTTGTATTCCAGGGCGAAGCGGTGGAAAAGAAGGCGAAAGGCGTCTGGCGTATGGTCGACCTGCTTGTCCTGATGAATCCGTACCAGCATTTTCCGGTCTTCGAAACGCAACGGGGCTGAATAAGCACGCCAGACCTGCCTGGCCCCAACTTCAAAATGGGCGCGGGTGATGGGCAGTTCGTCGGCTTCCAGGGCGGCCTCACCCAAGAGCTCGAATAGCTCGCGAAACGAGCCCCCGGAAAGCAGAACCATTTCCCGGACAAGCTCTGGATTCTCGAAAACTGCGTTCACGTCGATCCGGGCGTGGATCAGCTTGCAAAGCGTATCTACATGCCCGGCGTTTTCCTGGCTCCAGGACTGGTCCTTGTCGCGTACGGACACCATGGGCAGGGCGATAACCTTAATGCCCTGGGAAGTCAGGCTCTCGCCGCTGGGTATGTAGATGGAGGCCAACGGCACCGTGAGGATGAGGTTGATATGAAGCTGGGTGAAGACCCTGGCTTCCAACAAGATGGCGCGCTCCACAACCGGAGGTTGCAGACGGTCAAGGCTGTCGAGGATGAGCAGCGGCTTGTTTTGTCCGAGTTCTTTAAGCTTTTCGGTCACATGGTCCAGGAGCAGATTGACCGCGCCGATGAGCTGGTCCGGCCGTTTCTGGAGTCGCGTGCGTAGCTCCTTGGCCGTTGACGCGGAACCGCCAATACGGGCGGTAATCCCGGCCAGCAGTTTGAAAAGAAAGGGTACGCCTCCCTCGGCTCTAGCCGACGTCTCCAGGGATACCTCTTTTTTGATCTCTTCGCGGCTGATCTCGGTCACTTCGGTGAAATAGTGCTCAACGGGTTCAAGCACACGTGGATCCAGCTCGACCTGTTTTGCCACGTCTTCCAACATTTTTTGGGCGATGTACAACAACACATCCGTGTACTCCAAATCGCCCATGACCAGTTCCGGATGGGCATCGAAATACGCACAATAGATTCCGTCCTCCTCAAGTTGTTTCTTGAGGCGGTTGAGTTCCGTGGTTTTTCCGCAACCCCGGTGCCCGGCGTAGGCAAGGTGGACGCAGGGAGCGTCGGGTTCCTGCGGCAAGCATTCTCCGTCGTGCTCAAGTAACTTCAAAAAGCGTTTGACCACATGCTGTCCACGAGCCGCATCCAGAGGGACATACCGGGGATCGTCGGCCGGAAGCGCCTCAAGACGGGCTTCACGCCGGATATCCCGCAGAGTTTTGGCTTTTTCGAAAGGTGTGGTCATGTCGTCCGCGCTCCAGGGGGTGGGAAGATGCCGTTCAAGTGGGGGCTACCACAAAGTACTTTTATGATAGCATCGGTATCGGCATGGCGTCAAAGGCGCGTCCGTGCAGGATTCTGGTCAGTTCGTCATGGCGTCAGGACATGCACCCCCGAATGCGGGCTGCTGGCGATGGCGGCAACTGGCGTGGCGTCAATGTGGCGCAACCGTAGGAGGGCGGAAGCGCTTTGATGACGCCTGAAGCGACCGGCAGCTCCGCGATTTGGCGATGAGAGGCTGCAACCGTTTCGTGCGTTACGGGCCGGGGAACAGAGGAAATGTCGGAACGCTCCGGCATCTGCATCAGTAATTGACGATCTTCTCCGCCAGCTTCACCTGCTCATAGAGAAACTTCATATTTGACAGCGGCACATACTCGCTCGCCTCCACGCCGTGGAGGGCCATGCACTTGCCTCAGGCCGCCAGCCTGCCGTCGCTTAGGGCGAACACCTTGGCCTGTTCGGCGATGGGAAACGTCTCCGAATCCCCGGCGTACAGGTCCACGGCCGGGCCATTCAAAAACAGCGTCACCTCTTCCCCCTCATTGAGCAGGAAATTGCCGAACCGCACGGCGTTCCACTTGATCTCCGGGTCGGGGCTGGAAAGAATGAGAAGTATTTGCATTGCCTATCACTCCTGTCATTTTGGATAGAAATATCCGATGACATGGCGATGTCAAGACGCCCGGGCGAAAAACGGCTGCTCCCCGCGCCGGGCGTCTGTCCTGGCCGCCGCAGGCGCGGCGCGCGATCACTTCTTCCAATACGGATGCGAAATATCCTCAAAGGCCGACAGGGCGGCCGTGGCCCCCTGTCCCACCGCCGTGACGATCTGCCGCACCCCGCCGGTCACGTCGCCGCAGGCATAGACCCGCGGAATGCTCGTGCGCATGCCCGCATCCACCTTGATGTAGCCCGAGGCGTCAAGCGCCAGTCCGATGTCCTGGGCCAGCCCGGTCACCGGGATATACCCCACGGCCACGAACAGCGCCCTGACCGCAAGATCCCGCGTGCCGCCGTCGGCCACGTTTTTGAGCCGCACCGCCGTCACCCCTGTCTCGTCGCCCAGAACCTCCTCGACCACCGTGTTCCAGACCACCTGGACGCCTTCTTTCTCCAACGCATCCACCAGATGCTTTTCAGCCCGAAACGAGTCCCGGCGGTGGATGATCGTGACCGCAGCCCCCAGCCTGGCCAGATGCAGGGCCTCGGTGAGCGCGGTGTTGCCGCCGCCGACCACGGCCACGGCCGCGTCCTTATAGAGGTAGCCGTCGCAGGCCGCGCAGGCGCTCACCCCGCGCCCGAAATAACGGTCCTCGCCCGGGATGCCGAGCTTGCGCCAGGTGGCCCCGGTGGCCAGGATCACCGCCCGGCACAGGTAGACCGTGTCGCCGCCGTCCACCTCGATGCGCTTGCCGATCTTGATCTCGTCCACCCCCGCGCCCTCGAGAACGGGCACGTACTGCCGGGTCTGGGCCGCCACCATCTCCATGAGCTTGCCCCCGGCCACCGTGGCGAATCCCGGGTAGTTCTCCACCTGCGGGGTCACGCTCACCTGCCCGCCGATCACGGCCTTCTCCAGGACCACGGCGGTCAGCCCGCCCCGGGCGGCGTACATCCCGGCCGTCAGTCCGGCCGGTCCCGCGCCGATGACCACCACGTCCACCTCCTTGACGGTCACGTCCCCGGCGTGGCCGTGGTCATGGGCCGCGTCCGGATCGTCGGCCCGGGCGGGCGTGGACTGCATGGTCATAAGTTCGGTCACGAACCGGTCCTCGGGCTCAAGGCCCAGGATGGACAGCGGGGCCAGGCTGCCGTCGGGGTCTTCGATGATGGTGTGGGGCACGGACCCCACGCCGCGGGCCGTGGCCGCAGCGGCGTGCTGGGCGGCGTCGATGCAGGAGGCGGCGACCAGGTCCGGGCGTTCGATGGCGCAGCGGAAGGCGTTTAAGACCTGTCCCGGGCAATAAGGGCAGGCCGGATTGACGAACACCGTGACCCGGCGCGGGTCTTTGAGGTCGGCCAGCCGTTTTTTGGCGGCCTCGGACAGGCCGCTTTGCCGGGCCGAGACGCGCAAAAGGACTTCCATGAAGGTGCGCACCTCCTCGCCAAGCGGCGCGCCCAGGTAGCGGATGGACAGGTCGTCCGGGGCAAATATCAGGGTGGGGGAGAAGTCCGCGCCCCGGGTCTTGGCCGCGTCGTCGGAGAGATCGAAGGTCTTTACCTGGATGCGTTCGTTAAGGCGCGACAGGTCGCGAAGGAACTTGAGGAGATAGTCGTTGTAGGGCGCATTTTGGCCCGGCGCGGTGAAGACCTCAAGCGCCACGGGACCAGACAGTTTCTCGAAGAGTCGGGTCACATCGCGCCGTGTGTCCTCGGGCAGAAACCAGTCGTCGTCCGGGGCCGGAGGGGACGTCTCCGGTGCGACGGGGGAGGGTCGGTCTGCGGCCTGGGGGCTTTTGGAAGGCGCGTTGTCCTCGGATTTTTTGCCGGAAAACGGACTCATGGGCGACTCCTTGTGCTGCGGGCGGTGCGGTGTGGGGATGTCGGACGATGGCCTGATATAGCCCAAATTGCGGCGGCGGGCAAACCGGCGGCGGGCAAACCGGCGGCGGGCCGGAAGGGACGGGACGGCAGGGATGCCGACACGGTTGCTAAAATCGCCCGAAAGGGATAAATTTTCGCCATAACTCTTCAGATTTGCTTGCGTCAGGCCGTATCGGCAGTATGTTCTATGCGACGTTTCAAGCCGCCCGGGTTGGGAAGGATGACGGGCGGCGGGATGGTCCACCGGGGTCTTTTTCCGGCGGCCCGGCCCCAGATGGTTCCTTGCGGTTCCACAGGAGGGGGTTGCCGTCCATGTGTTTTCGCCGACTTTGGTCCCTCAGGCTTCGCGACCAATTGGTCATCCTGGTCCTGCTTGTGCTGCTTCCGGCCCTGGCCCTGGCCGTGTATTCCGGCGTTGCGCAGCGCCAGGCGGGCATTGAGGAATCCAAGCAGCACATCGTGGGCCTGGTGCGGTTGTTCGCCCACGAGCAGGCCCGTCTGATGGACACCACCCGGCACGTCTTAAACACCCTGGCCCACATTCCCGAAATCAGGGCCCGGGACGTGGCCGCGACGGATCGCATTCTGGCGGAACTGCATGGCCACATGCCGTTTTATACCACGCTGGTGGCCGTGAACCCCTCGGGCGAGGTCTTCGGATGCGCCCTTCCCGAAACCAAGCCCATAAACGTGGCCGACCGGGAGTGGTTTGCCGAGGTCGAGAGGACCAAGGCCTTCACCGTGGGCCGGTTGCTGGTCAGCCGCTCGGCGCACAAGGCCTCGCTGCCCATGGCCTTCCCGGTTCTTAACGCCCGGGGACAGGTGGATTTCATCCTGGGCGCGGCCCTGGACCTGGCCTATTACGGCAGCGTCTACGCCAAGATCAGCCTGCCTCCCGACGCCACCCTGACCCTGGCCGACGCCGGGGGGACGGTCCTTTTCCGCAATCAGGGCGATGCGGACTGGGTGGGCAAGCCCCTGCCCGAACATCTGTATGCGCACATCAACACGGCCGTGGACGAGGGCGCCTTCAACGCAGTGAGCCTCGGGGGCGTCCCGCGCATCTACGCCTACAAGCATCTGGCTGTCGGCAACGGCGAGAACAAGGACTGGTTCATGACGGCCATCGTGGGCATTCCCGAGGCCCAGGCCCTGGAGAAGCCCCGGCGGATTCTGGTGCAGCACGTGGGCGGGCTGATCCTGATGGCGGCCTTGGCCCTGGCCGGGGCCTGGCTTTTCGCCCGCCGCGCCATCCTCGATCCGCTCACGGCCCTGACCCAGGCGGCGGAACGGGTCAAGGACGGTGATTCCACCGCCAGGACCGGTATCCGGATCGGCGGGGAGATCGGCGTCCTGGCCCGGGACTTCGACGACATGGCCGAGGCCCTGGCCCGCCGCGAGAGGGAGCGCGACGCCGCGAAAAAGGAGCTTGAGCGGCAATACGCCTTTGTGAGCACCCTGGTCGAAGCCGCCCCCATCCCCATCTACCACAAGGACCGTTTGGGGCGGTTTGTGAGCTGCAACCGGGCCTTCGCCGAATTTGCCGGCAAGGATGCGGCAGCCATCATCGGCCATACCTGCTTCGAAATCTTTCCGCCGGAGGTCGCCGCGCAAAATACCGCCAATGACGAGGAGCTCATGCTCCGTGGGGAACGCCTGGGGTACGAGGCGGCGGCCTGGTCCGCCTCGGGCGGGGAACGCCAGGTGATTTTCCACAAGGCCGCCTACCGTGACGACACCGGCCAGGTGGCGGGGCTGGTGGGCATCCTGGTGGACATCACGCCGCTTAAAACGGCCCAGGCTGAACTTGTGGCGGCCAAGGAAAAGGCCGAGGAGGCCAGCCGGATCAAGAGCGATTTCCTGGCCAGCATGAGCCACGAGATTCGCACGCCCTTAAACGGCGTGCTGGGCATGCTGCAGATCCTTTTAACGGAGGTCGTGGAGCCTCGGCACCGGGAATACCTGGATGCGGCCATGGGCGCGGCCCGCACGCTGTTGCAGGTCATCGGCGAGGTGTTGGATTTTTCCAAGATCGAGGCCGGGAGACTGGAGCTGTCCGTGAAGGACTTCCGCCCCGCCGCCCTGATCGAGTCGGTCCAGGGCCTCTTCGGCGTGCAGACCGAGTCCCGGGGGCTGACCTTGTCCTGCGAGCTGTCGCCGGATATGCCCCCATGGGTGCGCGGGGACGAACAACGCCTCAAGCAGATTCTTTTCAATCTGGTGGGCAACGCCCTCAAGTTCACGGACACGGGGGGCGTGCGGGTGCGGCTTGCCCGCGTCGCCGCCGAGGAGGCCCCGGACGAGACGGTGCTCGATCTGATTGTGGAGGACACGGGCGTGGGGATCGCCTCCGAGGCCCAGGCCCGCATTTTCGAGCCGTTCCGGCAGGCGGGGGACTCCTTTGAGCGCCGCAGCCAGGGAACGGGGCTGGGCCTGGTCATCGTCCGGCGGCTGGCCGAGGCCATGGGCGGCTTTGTTCACCTGTACAGCCGGGAAGGGGAAGGAACCCGGTTCACCGTGCGGGTGCGTCTGGGACGTTCGGCGGTGACGGATCCCGAACCCCAGGTGGCGACGGCCCAGGACGGCGCCGTGGGGCCGGGGGACGGTCGCCGCCCGCTGCCCGCCATGGCCCCGTCGGGAGGGGCGGACGCGGACCAGGAGAGCGCGGGGGAGCGGGAGAAGGACGTGGCCTTTGACGTCGCCGGGCTTCGGGTGCTGGTGGTGGAGGACGACCACCTCAACCGGCTGACGGCGGTCAAGCTTTTGGAGCGGCTGGGGTGTGTGCCCGAAGGGGTTCCGGGTGGCGAAGAGGCCTTGTCGCTCCTCGGACACAAGACCTTCGACGCCGTGCTCATGGACATCCAGATGCCGGGCATGGATGGCATGGAGACCACCAGACGCATCCGGAACTTCGGGCGGGCGGAGGTGTCCGGCCTGTTTGTGGCGGCGGTCACGGCCCACGCCCTCAAGGGGGACCGGGAGGTGTTTTTGCGTGCGGGCATGGACGACTACATATCCAAGCCCGTGGATGTCGACGAATTATCCGCCATGCTGATTCGGGCCATGCGGAGACGGGCTTCGGCTTGACGATGTTTCGCGTGTCGTCTATAGCATCATGAATGTTTTCTGCATGTGGCGCGTTTCGCGCCGTCCGGCGTTTACCTTGTCTCACCGCCGATTGAATTCGTTCAAGAGGAACCGTTTCGCGTTGCCTGCGGCGTCGTGAATACGTTCGCCAGCCAAAAGGGTCTGTTGCCGTGGTGTTTTTTCGCCAGGCAGGATGCGTGTTGGCGCCGGGATGTATGGTGGATACGGCAGCGGCATCGTGAGTTCCGGAAGACAGGCGATGACCAAGAGCCAAAAGACAAACGGACAACCCCAGGGGCTCGATATCCCGGTGGGGGCCAAGCTCTCCCTGGAAGTCCTGGGTATCGACGAGAAGCTTTCATCGGCGCTTGTCGGCTACGCCAAGGGAAAATACCTTGTCGTACAACTGCCTTCCCTGACCGAGGGCGGCCGGGACATGCTTTTTCAGTATTTGTATTCCGGAAATCCGGTCACCGTGCGCTATCTGAAATCCGGCGCGGTGTTTGGGTTCCGCTGTGAGATCATCAAGTATCTGTTCTCTCCCTTTCCCCTGCTTTTTTTAACCTTCCCCCTGCGGGTGGAGAGCTTCAACCTGCGCCGCCACAGGCGCATCCCGTGTCTTTTGCCGGTGAGCGCCATGATCAAGGAAGCCACTTATACCGGATTGATGACCGACCTGAGCCTGTCGGGATGCGGGGTGGGGCTGACGATCATGCGCAAGTACCAGCCGACCATCGGCGTGGATGACCGGGTGCTGCTCAGCTGCCTCGTGTTCGGCGACCATGGTCAAAACAATCTGCACTGCCTGATCAAGCGTGCCGCCTCGGATGTGGGGAAGCTCGAACTGGGGCTCAAATTCACCGAGTTGCCCGAAGCCTCCCGCCAGGGGATTCTAAGCTACATCCAAAGCGCCGCCGCCATCCTGGAGAATTAACGCCTCCATTGTCCCGAGCCTGACGCCGGATCGAACCGAAGCGCCCTCGGATTGTTGCCGCTATGAAACGCGGTCCATGGTTTCCGATGATGGCCAGAGGGGGCGGGGCTTGGCCTGCTTCTCGTACGGAAGTTGCTGAAAATCATGGATGCAGCCGACCTTGCGGTCGAAAACGGACCCTGCGGCGTCACGACCTATCTTTCCGCGGCCTTTCAGGTTCGGGAACGGCCCCTCCCGTTCGCCTCTTCCTTTGCGCCGTCTGGGCGCGCGCCCCTGGCGGCGGGAAGGATTCTTTTGGTCGCGCATGAGGCGCATGCCGCGCGGCGCATCAAAAAAGCGCTCCTGCTGCACGGTTTCGACGTGGATGCCGCCGTGGACGGCAACGCGGGCCTGCGTCGGCTGTCCGCAAACGACTACGACCTTGTGCTCATGGACCTGCCATTGCCGGACATGGATGGCCAGGAGGCCGCCAGGATCATCCGGACCTCGCCGGGATTGGCGGCAAAGGCCCATCTCCCCATTGTCGGGCTGTCGGGAGCGCCAGCGAAGCGGCAGAGGGCGCAATCCCGTGAGCGGGGGCTTGATGCGGTTATTTCGAAGCCCCTTGACGTCGCCGTGCTTGTGGGCACGATCACAAGTCTCATGCCGCGGGCCTGACCCTCCGCATGTCGGCGTCCTCTCCGCCTTGCGTGCTGTCGCTACGGTTTCTCTCGTGCCGCTAATTGAGCAGCAGGAGCATGTTTCCCGCCGGATTGAACGAGGGCTGCGGATCAAGGATGAATGCGGCCAGACCTGATCGCGCGGCGCCGTCGTAGGTGGTGAAATCCCCGCCGATAACTCCCCGTGTCAGTCCCACCCGGCGGATGACCCGGGCCCTGGCCGTGACCCCCTCGCCCGGATCGAATCCGGCGTCCAGGGCGCCTGTGGCGGTTGTCCTGGCCAGTCGCGCCCGGTTGACATCGTTGTACTTCGTGAATCCTCCGGCGAAAAGGATCTTTCCATCGGGTTCAAGGGAGAGGGAATCGACATACGTCAGGGATATGGCCCCGGTCGTGGACTCGAAGGGGTCCAAGGCCCCGGTGGTGGTGAACCGGGCCAGTCCTCGGCGTTGCGGCCTGCTCCAACTGTTGTCGATGATCTCCCCGAAATCTCCGCAGATGACTGACTTGCCATCGGATTGCACGCCGATTTCCCGCACCGTGCCGTTGGGGATGACCACGCCTGCCGACGGCGTGGCGGGGAGAAAGGTGGTGTCGATGGCCCCGGCGCTGGTGACGCGGGTGAAAAATCCCCGGGCCAGGCTTTCGTAGGTGACGTAGCCGCCCACGTAGTATTTCCCAGAGCTTTCGGCCAAGGCGTAGGTGGAGAGGCCTGTGCCGCTGGTGATCGTGATTTGGGGCGTGAAAGCGGCGTCGAGGCCGCCGTCGGTGTTGAGGCGGGCCAGGGGGCTGCGCTCCTGCCCGGCGATTTTGCGCACATGACCGCCTATCAGTACCTGATTCCCCGCCAGGGGCAAGACGGCGTAGATCGGGGCGGGCGAGTTGTCGGTCCTCGTCACAATGGGGGCAAACGCCGTATCCACTGCCCCGGAGGCGGTGAACCGGGCCACGCCGCCCAGAGGACGTGTGGCCGCACCGACCAGGTCGCCTGCGGCAAAGACCAAGCCGTCCGAGCGGAGGGCGACGTCGTGGACCACGCCGTCCGGACCAAGTCCGGCCGAGAACGTCGTGTCCACAGCGCCATCCCGGGTCAACCGGGCCAGATTGGGCGACCAGACCCCGCCAAACCAGTTGAAGTTGCCGCCAATGAGGATCTTTCCGTCGGGCTGAGTCGCCAGATCGTTTACGGTCACGGTCCCCGAGGCGTTCCCGGCAGGATTAAAATTGGCGAAAGTGCCAAGCAGCGTGCCGCCTGTGGAAACGACAGCCAGTCCCCCTCGATTTTGTCCGTTGAAGGATGTGAATCCCCCGGTAAGGGCGATGCCCACGCTCGTCAGGTTCTTGATGGCAAGGATGGGGGCGTTGGCCCCCGAGCCGACGGCAAAGGAGGTGTCCACGGCCCCGGTGGCGAGAAGATGCACAATGCGGTTGCAGGCCGTCCCGTTGAATGAGGTGAAGGCCCCGACCACGATCAGTGAATCGTCGGCCAGGCGCAAGGCGCCTGTGACATCGCCGTTGGGCCCTGTGCCGGTGTTGAACGTGGCGTCAACCGTTCCGTTGCTGTTGCGGCGCAGGATCCGGTTGGCGGATATTCCGGAGGACGTGGTGAAATTGCCCACCACATAGGTCTTGCCGCCCGATGCGTCGATGACGGCCAGCACGGGGCCGTTGTTGGATGCCCCGTCGGGTTGGCTGCTGAGGACCGCCCCGACGTTGCTGAGGACAGTACGCCAGTTGATCTGGGTGGTGGTCCCGGAATTGAAGGCCCCGAAGACCTCAAGGCGATCAGGATATTCGGGAGTGTCGGAGTCCGTGGTCAGGCCGGTGACGTAGGCCCGAGGCCCGTTGAACACCGGATAGTCTCCATCGGCGAATCCGTTGGCCTGGACACGGATCAAGTGTCGGGTGGGGTCCGTGGACACCTGGGCGAGTTGCAGGCCGACGCCGCCGCACAGCACTTGGTCGTCTGACTGCATGGCGAGGGCATTGATGACTCCCTGCCCGGCAAAGGCTGGCCAGAAGGAGTTGTCCAGCGCCCCGGACGCGGACAAAAGAGCCAAATCCCGGTAGGTCGAGCCTCCGGAGAGAACCGAAAAGTCGCCTCCGACAAGGAATTTTTCGTCGCTGCGCCGGACAACGGCCCGGATCTCTCCGGTAAAGGACGGAGGGGCGAAAGAGGTATCCACGTTGCCTGTGGAATTGACGCGCACAAGACCTGCGTAACTCGACCCATTGATTGTTGAAAAAGAACCATAAACGATGAAGGACGTGGGGGATTCCTGGTAAATGCCGTAGATTACGGATTTTTTTTGAGCCCCAAGCCCGATGTCAAAGTCTGGATCAAGGCTGCCAGGTGTTGCCGCAGCCATAGTCTGTACAGGAAAATGGGACAATATAATTATAGATATGAACAGCAGGCAAATTTTTTTTATACGGAATGATGAATCAAATAGGGTGCAAACGGTTTGCATGGCGCACCTCGTGTTGCAATCTTAATGATTGAATGGGTTTTTGAAATGGGATGTACATAAGCATAGTCTCATTTGTAGATAAATTACTATGGGAGAGTGATGTGACATGCAAGATAAAACAGAGAAAAATTATTTTTCCATAAAACACAGGGAATTGATGTAGTTGCGTGGGCAGGGATTGCGAGTTCGCGGGGCTGGAGCCGCGTCGGGGCCAACCCGGCATCTCCTCTTGCCGCGCCCCCTCTCCCGGGGCTAAAGTCGCCGTGACCGGTCTGGCGCGCCGGGCCCGGTCGTGGCGGCAACGCACAGGTGCAAGGAGCGTTTTGTGGCGGCCTCGAAAAAAGACAGGTTTGACGTCATCATCGTCGGGGCCGGCCCGGCCGGGCTTTTTTGCGCCTACTGGCTGGCCGAATACGGCAATCTGCGCATCCTGGTCCTGGATAAGGGGCAGGGGCCGCGCCAGCGCAAGTGTCCCATCGCCGGGCGGCAGGGGAGCGAGTGCGTGCGCTGCCAGCCCTGCAACATTTTGTCGGGAGTTGGCGGGGCCGGGCTTTTTTCCGACGGCAAGCTCAATTTCATCCACATCCTGGGCAAGACCGACCTGACCCAGTTTCTGCCCGGCCCTGAGGCCATGGCCCTGATCGAGGAGACCGAGGCCGTGTTCACCCGGTTCGGCATGGACGGCCCGGTCTATCCCACGGACATGGAACAGGCCCGGGAGATTCGGCGGGGGGCCCGCCGCCAAGGGCTGGATCTTTTGCTCATCCGCCAGAAGCACCTGGGCAGCGACCATCTGCCCGGCCTGATCACGGGCATGGCCGACCACATCGCCTCGCACGGGGTGACCTTTCACACCGGCGAGGAGGTGGCCGGGGTTGTGGTCGAGGACGGCCGGGTGCGCGGCGTCACGACGGTCAAGGGAACCTACCGGGCTGAGGCCGTGGTGCTGGCCCCGGGCCGGGTGGGCGCGGAGTGGATGGGGCGGGTGGCCAAAACGCTGGGGCTTGCCGTGTCCCAGCGGGGCATCGAGGTGGGGGTGCGGGTGGAGGTCCACAACGACATCATGGACGACCTGACCAGCG
>NZ_JAZHDB010000141.1:0-3387 GCF_036584575.1 Desulfolutivibrio sp. | reverse complement strand
GTCCTCGGCAATCCCGGCCTCGCGCAGGGATTTGGGGATGTTCAGGTCGGCCTTGAGGGCCTCCACGGCCGCAACCAGCCGGGCCACCTTGCGATCCCGGTCGTCGCCGCACCCCTCGGCCAATCCGAGGGACTCCGCCATACGTGCGTAGCGCCCCTTGACGAAGGGATAGCGGTACTGAGGCATGAGCCCCTGCTTGGTGGGGTTGTCCGTGGCGTTGTATTCGATGACGTAGGACAGAAGCAGGGCGTTGGCCAGGCCGTGGGGCACGTGGAACATGGCCCCCAGCTTGTGGGCCATGGAGTGGCACACGCCGAGAAAGGCGTTGGCGAAGGCCAGGCCCGCAATGGTGGCGCTGTAGTGCATCTTTTCCCGGGCCATGACGTTTTTACGGCCTTCGTGGTAGGAGGCGCGCAGGTATTTAAAGACCAGGCGGACGGCCTCCAGGGCGTGGCCGTCGCTGAAGTTGGTGGCGAACACCGAGGTGAAGGCCTCGATGCCGTGGGTCAGGACGTCCAGCCCCGAATAGGCGGTCAAGCCCTTGGGCATGTCCATGACGAACTCCGGGTCCACGATGGCCATGTCCGGGGTCAGGGCGTAGTCCGCGATGGGATATTTCATGCCCGTCTTGTCGTCGGTGATGACCGTAAACGGCGTGACCTCGGAGCCCGTGCCCGAGGTGGTGGGGATGGCCACCATGATCGCCTTTTTCCCCATGTCCGGGAAGGCGCAGATCCGCTTGCGGATGTCCATGAAGCGCATGGCGATTTCCTCGAACCGCAGGTCGGGATGTTCGTACATGAGCCACATGATCTTGGCCGCGTCCATGGGCGAACCGCCGCCCAGGGAGATGAACACGTCGGGCTGGAAGGAGCGGATGGAGTCCAGGGCCGCATAGGTTCCCGAGAGGTCCGGGTCGGGCTTGACCTCGCTGAAGACGCGGTGCTGGATGCCGAGCTTTTCCAGGATGGCGGTCACGGTGGTCACGTGCCCCATGGCCTCCATGGTCTTGTCCGTGACGACAAAGGCCCGTTTCCGGGTCTTGATTTCCTCCAGCCCGAGGCGCACGGCGCCCATCTTGAAATAGATCTTGGGCGGCACCCTGAACCACAGCATGTTTTCCCGCCTCTCGGCCACGGTTTTGACGTTCATCAGATGCTTCACCCCGATGTTTTCGCTCACGGAATTGCCGCCCCAGGAGCCGCAGCCAAGGGTCAGGGAGGGGGCCAGCCGGAAGTTGTACACGTCGCCGATGGCCCCCTGGGACGAGGGCATGTTGATCAGGGTGCGGCCCGTGGTCAGAACCCGCTGGAAGAGCCGGATGCGATCCGCATTGGTCTCGTTGGTGTAGAGCACCGAGGTGTGTCCGGCCCCGCCCAAAACGATCAGCTCCTGGGCCATGTCCACGGCCTGCTCAAACGTCTTGGCCCGGTAGAAGCCCAAAACCGGGGAGAGTTTTTCATGGGCGAAGGGGTCGGCGGCGTCGATGGCCTCGCGTTCGGCGATGAGGATCTTGACCGCCGGGTCCACGGCGAATCCGGCCATCTCGGCGATCCTGGCCGCTGGCTGGCCCACGATGGCCGCATTGAGATGGCCGTCCACGAAGATGGTCGCGGCCAGGGCGACGCGCTGCTCCTCGTTGACGAACAGGCAGCCGCGCAGCAGAAACTCGGCCTTGACCGCCTCGGCCACGGACTCCTCCACGATCACCGACTGTTCCGAGGCGCAGATCATGCCGTTGTCGAAGGTCTTGCTCATGATCACCGAACTGACCGACATCTTGATGTTGGCCGTGGCGTCGATGACCACCGGGGTGTTGCCCGCGCCCACGCCGATGGCCGGTTTGCCCGAGCTGTAGGCGGCATGGACCATGCCCGGGCCGCCCGTGGCCAGGATCAGGCTGACGCCCGGGTGCTGCATGAGCAGGCGGCTACGCTCCGCCGTGGGTTCGTCGATCCAGCCGATGATGTGTTCCGGCGCCCCGGCGGCCACGGCGGCCTTGAGGATGATCCGGGCGGCCTCGTTGGTGGAGCGCCAGGCCCGGGGATGGGGGGAAAAAATGATGGCGTTTCGGGTCTTGAGCGCCAAAAGCGACTTGAAGATGGCCGTGGAGGTGGGGTTGGTGGTGGGGATGATCCCGGCGATGATCCCGATGGGCGCGGCCACCTCGCGGTAGCCGTAGGCCGGGTCTTCCTCGATGACGCCGCAGGTTTTGACGTCTTTGTACTTGTTGTAGATGTATTCCGAGGCAAAGTGGTTTTTGATCACCTTGTCCTCGAAAATGCCCATGCCCGTCTCCGTCACGGCCAGCTTGGACAGCGGGATGCGGTTGGCGGCGGCCGCGGCGGCGGCGGCGTGGAACACGGCGTCCACCCGGGCCTGGTCGAATTCGGCATAAAGGTGCTGGGCCGTACGGACCCGGGCCACGAGTTCGTCGATGTAGTCCTTGCTCATGAGCTCCCCATCCGGCCCCTGGGCCGGTATGCATTGCTTGCGTGGTTGTGTTCGCCAGGTTTTGACAGAGAAGACGCGACCGTCCGCCAAGCCGCCCGGCACGGTGGCCCGCCTGGACGCCTCCCGGGGGCAAATCACGATCCGGGAAACCTTCCAGTCTGTGTAGGCAACCATTGTTGCCGTCGTGAGTCAAGCCCGTCGTTGTGCAAAAAATGACAGAAGAAGAGAGGGGAAACGCTTTGTCGGGGAGTCCGCGTCAGGCGGACCAGGACGCGCCGCTGCGGCGGGGACCGGCGCAGAATCGCATGGCCAGTTCGTAGGCCAGATTGACGTCCTTCATGACCTCTTCGTCGCCGCCCAGGTCGGGATGGAACATGCGGGCCATGCCCCGGTAGGCGTTTTTGATCTCCACGGGGGTGCAGGGATAGTCCAGGCACAGGATGTCGTAGGCGCATTTGAGGTTCATGCCCGAATTGCGCGCGGCCTGACGGCCGCGTTCCTGGCGTTCATCGTTAAAGCGATGGCGGGAGGCGCTGTCGGGACGCACGCTCTCGCGGCGGGTGTCGTAGGCGTTGGAACTATGGGAGGCGCGGGATTGGCCGGGCCGCGAGGTCTGGCCGAAGCCCTCCCGCTGCCGCGACTGCCCGGCGGCTGTGCGGCCATAGGGACCGGCGCCGGCCTGTCCGGTCTGGCTCGAGGCCCCGGCCGGGCCCGAGGCTGCGGACGGCCCGGTTCGGGCCGACTGGCCAGCCTGCCCCGCCGTGCTGAAACTGCCGGCCGTGTTCGTCTTCCCGGAAAATCCGAAACGCGGACCTCCGGGCTGGGAGCGACCGGCTGCCCCGCTGCCTCCGGCAGGATCGGGTCCGGCCCCAGCCGTGGCGCCAGCCGTAGCTCCGGGCGTGGCTCCGGCCGCCCGACCGCCGGTGAACGTCC
>NZ_JAZHDB010000140.1:0-17596 GCF_036584575.1 Desulfolutivibrio sp. | reverse complement strand
CTTCCAAGTACAAAGTTTTCATAAATCTATCCAGTTGGTTAGTATCTGATTCATTGGGAGCGGCTACAACCTCTTGAACCTCCGATACACCTCGTCGTCGTTTCTCTTCCCGATCAGCGCCACCCGCACCACCTCCGCCTCCAGGCGGTAGATGATGCGATATTCCCCGATGTCCGCCCGGCGGAAGTCGGCGTGCCCGCGCAGCGCCAACGTGTCCGGCCCCAGCGGCTCGCGCAAAAGCTCAAACATCCGCAGCACCACCTGCCGGAACTGTTTGGGCGGCAGCGTCTCCAAAAATTTCGCGGCCTCGCGCCCCAGGTCCAGCTTACAGGCCACGCAACCGCTCCGTCAGAAACGTCATGCTCTCCTCTTCGCCCAGGTAGCCCCCCTCGGTCTCGGCCTGTCTGGCCCGCTGCGCCCACCAGTCGTCCTCAAGCGCGGTCAGCCGCTCGTATTCCGTGATCGACAGCATCACGGCATAGTCGCGGCCCTGCTTGGTGATGCGCACCGGCTCCAGGGCCACAGCCTGCATGACCTCCCCCAGATTGTTTTTCAGCGCGGTCGCGGTGGCAGTCTTCATGGTCCCTCCGGACAATTTAGCTAAAAAAGATATTTCGGACATAGTAGGTGCGCTCCCGCCGGAAGTCAAGACGTGGCCGACGCATCCCACGGCGTTTTGGAGGGTGCAAATAACGACAATAGAATTGTCATATTGACAAGTTATTTGTCATATGTGAGGTTCCCCCCAACCTGTCGCCAAGGAGATCAGTATGAATACCGCCATGCCTTCAGCCAGCCCTCTCCCCGATTCTCCGGGGGTGTACATCAAGCCGCCCCGGATTTTTCTGGTGTGCCTCCTTGCCGGGATGGTCCTCCACTGGGTTGCGCCGTGGCCCGTTCCCGGGCTGCCCCGGGTTTTTGGGCTGGCGGCGGGTCTGCTTCTGGCCGGCGCGGGTTTCGCCTTCATGATGTGGGGGCATACCCTGTTCACCAGGCTCGGGGTCAATGTGAAGACCATCCGCCCCGCGAGCATGCTTGTCGCCACCGGGGCCTACGCCTGGAGCCGCAATCCGATGTATGTGGGCTTTCTGGCCATCCTGACCGGGTTGGGGCTGGCGGCGGGCAGTGCCTGGATGGTCTTGACCGTCCTGCCCATGGCCTTCTATCTAGGACTGTACGTGATTCCGCGCGAGGAGGCGTATCTGACGCGCCGATTCGGGCCGGATTACGAAACCTATCGGCGGGCCGTCCGCCGATGGCTGTGACCCAAGGATATCGCCCATGACGACTGTCTGCCCGGGGGAGCGGCTGCACGACCTATTTCGCGAGGTTTTCGCCCTGCGAGACCTCCTGGCGCTGGGCATGGACGCGGTGCATGAACGCTCCGGACTGCGCACGCCCCAGGTCCGGGCGGCGGACCTGCTTGGCCGCCTGGATTCGGCCACTGTGCCGGATATGGCCGCCGCCCTGGGCCTTTCGCGCCAGTGCGTGCAGGTCGTGTGCAACGAATTGCGGGACATGGGGCTGGCGGCCTTCGTGGACAATCCCCGCCACAAACGATCAAAACGCATGGTGCTGACCGACGCTGGCCGCGACCGGCTGGCCGCCGTCAGGAAAAACGAGGCGGCCATCATCACCGGGTTGCTGCCGGATTGCGACGGGGCCGCCGTGGGTGACGCCCTGTCGCTGCTTCGCAGCATCCGCATCGCCCTGTATGACCGCTCTGAAAAAGCCCTCGGGGGAGACGGCCCGTTTCCTCTGTCCCGCCTTCGCCACCGTCCCGCCGGGAAAACGCCACACGGACACCCTTCCCATACGGCCGCGAATAGTTCATAGAGGAAACGGCCGGTCTTTCGTTTCTCCGTTTTTTGGGCGCAGGGAGAGCCCGGCCGTTTCATGTTCCAGGGAACCGCCGCCCGGACGCCTGTGATGAAATGGCGGCGACGTCGTCGCGGCGTCCGGCGAAACGTCGGACAACTTCCGATTCGTCGGCAAGGAGGATGACCTATGGACAGATACGAGCGATTCTACAGGGGACTGCATGAGGCCGTGTCGGCCATCAATTCCAGCCTCGATCCCGCCACCGTCCTGGAAAAGATCGTGGAGCAGACGGCCAAGGCCATGGACGCCAAGGGCTGCACCCTGCGGCTTCTGGACAAATCCGGGAAAAAGCTGCGGGCCGGGGCGACGTATGGCCTAAGCCGCAACTACCTGCGCAAGGGCCCCGTCGAAGTGGTCAAAAGCGAGGTGGATCGCGAGGCCCTGTCCGGCGGCGGCGTGGTGTGCATCGCCGACGCCTGCGCCGATCCGCGCTTCCAGTATCCCGAGGCCGCCCGGGAAGAGGGCATCCGCGCCGTGGCCGTGGCCCCGCTCAACGTGGACGGCAAGGCCATCGGCGTGCTGCGGGTCTATGCCGGAGACGTGCGCGAGTTCGATGCGGCGGAAAAGGAATTTCTTCAGTCCATTGCAGACCTAAGCGCCATCGCCATCGAGAACGCGAGGCTGCATCAGGCGCTCAAAACCGATTACGAAATGCTCACGGCCTACGAATACCGTATCTTCGAGGACTAAGGAGGCATATATATGACCAAACTCAAGGTAGGCATCAACGGATTTGGCCGCATCGGCCGCCAGGTGCTCAAGGCCATGCGCGAGCAGCACCCCGAATCCATGGAAGTGGTGGCCGTTAACGACCTCTTTGACGTCAAAACCAACGCGCATCTGTTGCATTACGACACCAACTACGGCCGTTCCACGTTCGATGTCGAGGTGAAAGACGACGTCATCGTCTTCGGCGGCTGGGAGATTAAGAATTTCGCCCTGCGCGACCCCAAGGAGATTCCCTGGGGGGCCATGGGCGTGGACGTGGTCATCGAGTCCACGGGCATCTTCCGTACCGGCCCCAAGGCCAAGGCCCACCTGGACGCCGGGGCCAAGAAGGTCATCATCTCCTCCCCGGCCAAGGAAGAGGACATCACCATCGTGCTCGGGGTCAACGACCACCTGTACGACCCCGAGAAGCATCACATCATCTCCAACGCCTCCTGCACCACCAACTGCCTGGCCCCGGCCGTGAAGGTGGTGCATGAGAAATTCGGCATCGTCACCGGGCTTTTGTGCACCATCCACTCCTACACCAACGACCAGCGCATCCTGGATCTGCCGCACAAGGATCTGCGCCGGGCCCGGGCTGCGGCCATGAACATCATCCCCACCTCCACGGGCGCGGCCCAGGCCGTGGCCCTGGTCATCCCGGAGCTCAAAGGCAAATTCGGCGGCTATTCCCTGCGCGTGCCCACGCCCACGGTGTCGGTCGTGGATTTCGCCTGCACCCTGGAAAAATCCACCACCACCGAGGAACTGCGCGCGGCGCTGAAGGCCGCCTCCGAGGCCGAGCTCAAGGACATCCTGGGCTACGCCACCGAGCCCCTGGTCTCCATGGACTACAAGGGCGACCCCCGCTCGGGCATCATCGAGGAAGAATACACCGTGGTCCAAAACGGCAACATGGCCAAGGTCGTGGCCTGGTACGACAACGAATGGGGCTATTCCTGCCGCGTGGGCGACCTGATCAAGCTCATGGCTGCAAAGGGCATCTAGCGTCGCGCCCTCGTCCTTTGCGCATGCGGATGGCGGGGACACCCATTTGTGCAGATTGCGTTCATGAAAAAATACGGCGTCTTTTTTGAGAGGCGCCACGCCAGCCCGGCGCAGCCACGCGCCGCACCGCGCGGTCATCCCGCGGACAAACGGCCCCCTCTCCATCGGTTGGAGAGGGGGCCGTCGCTTTTTCAAAGGCCGGAATGCCGCTGCCCCGTCACGTCCCCTTTTGCCGCCGGGCCGGGCCGACAGGGATGCCTGCGGCGGCTTATTTCTTCAGGTCGGCGTACCAGCCGCTGGCGTCGGTCAGGATGGAGGTGACCCGGTCCACCATCTGGTGCGGGTCGGTCAGGTAGCCGTCCAGGAGCAGGGCCGCGTCCAGAAGCTGGTTGGCGGCGGTGGCCAGGAAGGGATCGTCCGGGCTGGCCTGGTGGATGCGCAAAAGGTTGCGCAGAAGCGGATGGTCGGGGTTGAGCTCCAGGATCTTTTTCGGCGGCGTCTCGTCCTTGGCCAGCATGCGCATGATCTTTTGCATCCCGGCCGAGGGGTCGCCGTCGGGGCCGACCAGGCAGGAGGGGCTTTTGCGCAGGCGCTCGGACACGCGCACGTCCGCCACCCGGTCTCCCAGGACGGCCTTGACGGCGGCCGTCAGGCCGGGCAGGGCGGCCTGCTGTTCCGTTGACAGGGGGGCCGGGGCGTCCGAAGCGGCCACGCTCTCGAAGGCGGCCAGATCGCCAGGCGCGGCCCGGTCGGCGGAGGTCAGGGTCAGCTCCTTGTAGGCGCGCACGGATTCCATGACGAATTCGTCGATGGGCTCCAGCAGATAGAGAACCTCAAGGCCCTTGTCCCGGAAAATTTCCAGGGTGGGGCTTAAGTCCAGGGCGGCCCGGGAGGGGCCGGAAAGGAAGTAGACGTTTTTCTGGCCGGACGTGGCCCGCGTGACGTAGTCGGCAAGCGAGGCCAGGGGCGCGGGTTTGCCGGGTTCCGGGGGAAGCGCCGAGGACTCGAAGCGCACCAGTTCCGCAAAGGCCTCGCGGTGCAGATAGTCGCCGTAGCCAAGCTTCATGACCCGGCCGTGCTCGCGCCAGAAGTCGGCGTATTTTTCCGCATCGTCCTTGGCCATCTGCCCCAGCCGGTCGAGAACCTGCTTGGTGATGGTGGAGGCGATCTTGCGCAGCACCCGGTTTTCCTGGAGGGTCTCCCGGGAGATGTTCAGGGGCAGGTCTTCGGTGTCCACCACGCCGCGCACAAATCCCAGGAATTCGGGCAGCAGATCCTTGGTCTCATGCTGGATGAGCACCCGGCGCACGTAGAGGTCCAGGCCCCGGGCCTCGGGACGCATGCCGAAGAGATCCATGGGGGTTTTGGGGATAAAAAGCAGGGCATTGAACTGCACCGGCGCATCCACGGAGACGTGGATGGTCAGAAGCGGCTCCTCGGTGTCGAAGGTCAGAAACTCGTAGAACTCCTTGTACTGCTCGGGCGTGACCGAGAACTTGGACTCGCGCCACAGGGCCGGGACGGTGTTGACCTTTTCTTCGCCCACGAAAATGGGGAAGGAAATGAAGTTGGAATGCTTGCGGATGATGGTCTTGATCCGCTCGGGGTCGGCGAATTCCTTGGCCTCGTCCTTCAAATGGATCTCGATGCGCGTGCCCCGGACGGCGTCTTCGGGGCCGGACTCGATGGCGTAGGAGCCGGAGCCGTCGGACTCCCAGCGCACGGCAGGGGCGTCCGGAAGCAGGGATTTCGTGGTCAGGACCACGCTTTTGGCCACCATGAACACGGAATAAAAGCCCACCCCGAAGCGGCCGATGATGCCCGAGGCGGCGTCCTTGTTGTCGGCGAGCTGTTTGAGGAACTCGGCGGACCCGGAGCGGGCGATGGTGCCGATGTTCTCGATGAGTTCGTCATGGGTCATGCCCAGGCCCGTGTCGACGATGGTCAGGATGCCCGCCTCCTTGTCGGCGGTGATGCGGATTTCCAGCGGCAGTTCGGGATTGGCCACGGCCGTGCCGCGCCCGGTCTCGAAGCGCAGCTTGTCCAGGGCGTCGGAGGCGTTGGAGACGAGTTCGCGCAAAAAGATTTCGCGATTGGTGTAGATGGAATGGGTGATGATCTCCAGCAGTTGGCGTATCTCGGCCTTGAACTCATGGGTGGAACCCGGATTTTTGTCCGGCATGATGCGCTCCTTTGTATGAAAAAGGTGGTGTGCCCGCCAGGGAGGCGGGTGGATCTGAAGCGCGCCGCCAGGGCGCGCGGGCTATCCGGCTCAGGAGAATCCGCCGCCGCCGCATCCCGAGGAATGGGTTTCGAAGCGGGGCAGGGTGGCCTGTCCCGGGCGCACGGCCGAGGTGGCGGACAGGACGCGGGTGCAGGCCCCGTGGCCGCAGCGGGGACACTTCGGGGTCGCCTCGCTATGCACGGACACCAGTTCCTCGAAATGGGCATCGCAGGCGGGGCAGGCGTATTCGTAGAGGGGCACGGTGATCCTCCGGGGATTTTTTTTGCGGATATCAGGTAAGTCGCCGGACCATGATGTCAAGGGCCGCTGCACCCCGGCAGCCGGACATTGCCCGGGAAAACGGCTCTGGCGGCGTTGACAACGGCCCAGCCCGGATTATCCTTTTTTTCGGAAAACAACATTGGGAGGTGCATGCCATGGTTATCGATTTGAGTCCTTTTTACGGCACGTCGAATCCCTTCGACAGGCTGCTCGAATCGCTTTGGACGCCGCTTTCCATAAGCCAGAGGAGTCTGGCCTATCCTCCGCTCAACATCAGCGAGGATGCAGAGAGCATTTACGTCCAGTGCGAGATCCCGGGCATGGACATTGGCGACCTGGATCTGACCTTGACCGATTCGAGCCTGGTCATCAAGGGCGAACGCAAGGGCGTCAAGGGGAAATTCTACCGCCAGGAGCGGCCCACGGGCTTTTTCCAGCGGGTGGTGAACATCCAGGCGGGCATCAGCCGGGACAAGGTCACGGCCAAGATGAAAGACGGCGTCCTGGAGGTGGTCATCCCCAAGGCGGAAGAGAGCAAGCCCAAAAAAATCAGCATCGACGCCCAGTAGCGCGGATTTTTCAGCGGTCGCCGACTGCGGACCACGGGCGGTGGCTGGAGGGAACGGGTTGCCTTTGGAATACGCGGCGCGTGCGTTCGGTCCTCCCGCCAGGACAAGGATTTTTCCGGACGCTCTGCGCCATGAAAAAACACATGCCGCGGGCAAGGGGCGTGACGCCCCCCCCGAGAACACGGCGCCATCATCGCGCCAGGGAGGAATCGGCCATGAACGAAAACGCCGCCAAGACCGAGAAGGGATTGCCCCGGGTCAAACCGGCCACGGATATCATCGAGACCGATGACGGGTTCCTGCTCTTGCTGGATATGCCCGGCGTGGACAAGGAACACCTGATCATCGATTTAAACGAGGATGAGATCAAGATTTCCGGCAAAGCGGAATACGACGCCCCGGAAAAACGCAAGATCGGGCATGTGGAATTCGGCTCGGGCGAATACTTCCGCAGCTTCACCCTGTCGCACATCGTGGACAAGGAGCGGATCAAGGCCACCCTGAAAAACGGGGTGGTGGAGGTGAGCCTGCCCAGGGCCGCCAAGGCCCAGCCGCGCAAGATCGAAATTCAGGCCGGATAGACGGCCGGGACACGCACCATGAAGAGGCGGGCCTTTCTTTCGGGAGAGGCCCGTTTTGTTTTTGCGTATTTTATGCGAATATGTAATGCTAAAAAAAATAGGCAAAGAGCGCACGCGACTTCGACCGTGTCGAGGCAGCCTTTTTATGGCTTTGGCTCCGGCTTCGGCGTGCATTTCGGATCGCGACAATTGACAATCGCTCCATTTGACAGCATGTTTGCCGCGCCGGAACGATTTCGGAATCATCGACTTTGGAGGAATCAATGGAAGAGTATTTGAAAAGCGCCCTGGAGATTGTGAAAGCGCAGGCTTCCGTAAGAAACATGACCGATGAGGAGATCACCTCCATGGTCAAGAGGCTTGCAGGCGGCATCCGGGAGATCAGCGAAGGATGCAGTGCAAGCGAGAATGCGCCTGGCCTTGGACTTGACCCCAAAAAGTCCGTGAAGGAAAAGACCGTCACCTGTCTGGAATGCGGCAAGGCCTTCAAGGTCATCACCAAAAAGCACCTTGGCTCCCACGGGTTGACCCCCGAGGAGTACAAGGAAAAGCACGGCTTCAAGAAGGGAACGCCCCTGGTCTGCAAGGCCTTGCAGCGTGACCGTCGCAAGAAAATGAAGGAAATGCGGCTGTGGGAAAAGAAAGCCCAGAAGGCCGCGAAATAACATCAACCGAAAGCAAGCAGGAGAAGGGTACATGGCCAAAGCTGATTTGATCGAAAAGGTACAGGTTAAAGCGGGATTCGAAACCAAGGCGGCAGCCGGCAAGGCCCTCGACGCCGTGGTCGAGGTCATCCGGGACGCCCTGTCCGCCGGGGAAACCGTGACCCTGACCGGGTTCGGATCCTTCAAGGTTTCCGAGCGCGCCGCCCGTACCGGCCGCAACCCCCAGACCGGCAAGGAGATCAAGATTCCCGCTTCCAAGGCGGTGAAGTTTACCGTGGGCAAGGCCCTCAAGGAAGCGGTGAAGTAAGTTCCCTTCCCCTGATCGCCGAAATGACGACGGCCCGGAACCGCATGGTCCCGGGCCGTTTTTTTTATGGGCGAAGGTCGGAAAACGGGCGCGGCGGTCAGCCCACCTTGGCGACCACGGCCTGGCCGATGGTCCGGCCCATCTCCACATATTTGGCCAGTTCCTCGTGCTTGGGCACGTATAGGGAGCGCAGGGGTTCTGCGGGCATCTCCATGCCCATGCCCGAAAGCGCCTCGGCCACGGCCTTGACGGCCTCGCCGCTCCAGCCATAGGAGCCGAAGGCCCCGCCGATCTTGTTCTGGGGTTTCAAGCCCTTCATGTAGGTCAGCATGTCCGCCACCCGGGGCAGTATGCCGTTATTGTGGGTGGGCGAACCCACCACCACGGCCCCGGCCTCCAGCACCTCTTCCATGACGTCGCTGTGGTCGACGACATGCAGGTTCATGATCTTGACGGACAGGCCTTCGGACAGGAGGCCTGTGGCGATGGCGTGGGCCATCTTTTCCGTGGAGTGCCACATGGTGTCGTAGACCACCACGGCCTTTTTCGTGGGCTTCTGGGCGGCGAAGGCCTTGTAGGATTCGATGGCGTAGGCCACGTCGGCCCCCCGGAACATGACCCCGTGGTCGGGCAGCAGGTAGTCTATGGCCAGTCCCAGGGATTCGATTTGCGCGATGATCTTTTGCGTGATGGGCGAAAACGGCAGCACGATGTTGGCGTAATAACGGACCATCTGGCGATACAGCTCGGAGCGGTCCACCTCGTCGGCAAAGCGTTCGCTGCTGGCGATGTTCTGGCCGAAGGCGTCGTTGGTGATGAGAATCTTGTCTTCGGGGATATAGGTAGCCATGCTGTCGGGCCAGTGCAGCATGCGGGTTTCCAGAAAGGACAGGGTGCGCTTGCCGATGTTCACGGTGTCGCCGGTCTTGACGACCTGGATGGGCCAGCCGGACACGTCGAAATGGGATTTCAGGGCCCGCTCGCCCATGGGGGAACAGAAGATCTTCTCCGGTTTGGCCTGGGCCACGATCTCCGGCAGGGCCCCTGAATGGTCCATCTCCACGTGGTTGACCACGATGTAGTCGATGTCCCCGGGCTTGACCAGGTGGGCGATTTTGCACAGCAGTTCGTTTGTGAATTCGGCCTTGACCGTATCGAACAGGGTGACCTTCTCATCACGTATGAGATAGGCGTTGTAGGTGGTGCCGAGGGGAGAGGTGGAATAGCCGTGAAAATTGCGGCAGTCCCATTCCACGGATCCGACCCAGTGGACGTCTTTGACGATTTGAACGGGTTTCATGCAGGCATCCTCAAAACGACCGCCGGCCAGGGGCCGGCGGTGTGAAGGAAAATATGGAAGCGGACGGCTATTCCTTGGTGAATTCGTCCTTGGCGGCCCCGCACACCGGACAGACCCAGTCCTCGGGGAGATCTTCGAATGTGGTTCCGGGCTTGACGCCGTTGTCCGGGTCGCCGTCTTTGGGATCGTACACATAGCCGCAGATGTTGCAGACATATCTGTCCATGTCGTCTCCTTGTCCGGTATCGCCCTTCCCCGCGACCACGAAAAAAAAGACCTCATTTTGGCCCTCAGCGCCGGGCGCGTCCCTCAGGGGCGCACCCTTGCCTGAGCGGCAAACAGGGTGTTTTTTCGTATCGCCGTGATGGACTCTTTCAGGCGGAGTCCCGGCGAAAGATCGCCGGTTCAGGACCGGTTTCGTTCTCACTGCACGGCGTGCCCATTTTCACGATCACGCCATGAGACGTCTATCCGTTAGTTCGGCTGTTTTTGTCAAGAGGCTGTCCGGGCCTGGACCGCACATGGTCCGGTTCGCCGGGACAGCCCCGGACGGGTCATCCCTCCCGAAAACGCGCCACCAGGGCGGCCAAATGCTGGGACATGTCCCGGACCCCGGTGATGCGGTGGTTGGCTTCTTGGATTTGTCGCGAAATATCCTGCGAAAGTTCATTAATGTGGCTGACGCTGTGATTGACCTCGTCGCTGGTGGAGGACTGCTGCTCCGAGGCCGCTGCGATGTTGCGCACCATGTCCGCAATGCGGTCGGACTGGTCCACGATCTGCCCCAGCACCGCGCCGGATTTTTCCGCCATCTGGGCCGTCAGCTCCACCTTGGCCTTGGTTTCGTCCATGCCGGAAACCACGGTGCGGGTGCTGCCCTGGATGTCCCGGATGGCCTCGGCCACCTCGGTGGTGGCCAGCATGGTCTTTTCGGCCAGTTTGCGGACCTCGTCGGCGACCACGGCGAATCCGCGTCCGGCCTCTCCGGCCCTGGCGGCCTCAATGGCGGCGTTGAGCGCCAGGAGGTTGGTCTGGTCGGCGATGTCCCCGATGACGGCCATGACCCGGCCGATGTTTTCCGCCCGGGTGGAGAGTTCGCCCAGGGATTTTGCCAGGCTTTCGGTGCGCTCGGAGACCTGGCGGGTTTCCGTTACGGTGTTTTGCACCTCCCGGCCACCCTCCCGGGCCGCCTGGCTGGCCACATCCGAGGCCTCGGCGGTCTGACCGGCGTTTTTGGCGACTTCAAGCACCGTGGCGTTCATCTCCTCCATGGCCGTGGCCACCCGCTCGGTCTCCCCGGCAGTGGTGTCCACGCCCCGGGTCAGATCCTCCATCTGGCGCGACAGTTCGTCGGATGCCTCGGACAGGTTCATGGCCACGTCCGTGACCTCCTGGGCCACCTTGAGCAGATTTTCGCGCTGGGCCCGGATGCGGTCCTTGTCGCGTTCCTCCTGGGTCAGGTCGATGAGCACCCCGATGGCCCCCACGGTCTGGCCTGCGGCGTTTTGCAGGGGGGATATTTCATAGTGCAGGGGATAGACCTTGCCGTCGGCCCGGGTGAAGCGGGTGAAGCCGCTTTTGCTGGTCCCGGCGGCGATGACCTCGCCGCAGATCCGGCCGCCGTTTTCGCCGGAGAGGTTTTCGGCCACGGGACGGCCCACGAGTTCCTTGTAGTGCTTGCCCAGGATGTTTTGCAGGGGGGCGTTCACGAAGTCGAAGTTCTCGTTTTTGTCGGCCACGAAAAGGGGAATGATGATGCCGCTTAGGATGCTTTTGTTGTATTCGAGCTGGTCTTTGATCTTGCCCACCATCTCGGCCAGATTCCCCGCCAGATTGCTTAGTTCGTCATGTCCATGCACGGAAAACGACACGTCCAGGGCCCCCTGGCTGATCTCGTGGGAGGCGCTGGCGATGGTCCTGATGCGGTTTATGACCGAGCGGCGCATGAAAAAGAGCAGACAGGCCAAAAGGCCCACAAGGCTTATCAGGGAGATGCCTGCGCTTTTGTACTGGGTGTCGGTGAGCCGCCCCATCTCCTGCTCGATGTCTTTTACGACCACCATGGCGCCCAGGACCGGCTTGCTCGTGCCGTGGCAGTGGTGGCAGGCCGGGGCGTTGGCGATGGAGGTGATCTCCACGAAGGCGCTTTTTCCCCCCACGGTCATGATGGCGCCGGAGGTGGTGGACGAGGTGAGGCTTTTTTGCACGGCGCCGGAGAATTCGGGTTCGGTGACCACCTGGGACAGGTCCTTGCGCAGATCGGCCTGGTTCGTGGCGTAGGTGATGTTGCCCTTGTAATTGGTCATGAACACGCGGATGTCGTCGTAGCGCTTGGCGACTTTTTCGAACTGGGCCGTGGTTTCCTGGTTTTTGCCCAGGGCCATGGGTTCTTCGATGGCCATGCGCAAAAGGTCCGAGGTGCGCTCGGAGGCGGCCCGGATCTGGTCCACGGTGCCGTTGTGCTGCCAGTAGGAGTTGGCCAAAAAAAGGCCGGTAAAGGCCAGGATGGTCAGGGCCGAGACCAGCACGAGCACCTTGACGCCGATGGAACGAGCCATGATGTCCATGGGCATCTCCTAGTGCGCGCCAGCGTAGAGCATGGGCTTGAAATTGAACGCCGCGACCCGCTCGGCGCTGTGGCAGGTCTCGCAGTCGGCCATGGTCAGCTTGCCCTTGATCAGGGAAGCATCCCCGCCGGATTCGGCGTGGGCCGAGCCCGGGCCGTGGCAGACCTCGCATCCGGCGTTGGCCAGTCCGGGCGTGGCCGTAAAGCTCACGAACCCGCCGGGCTTGCCGTACCCGGTGGTATGGCATCCGTAACAGCCGCGCAGCTCCTCCTCGGTCAGATCCGAGGCCATGATCTGGATGCTCTTGGAGGAATGGGCCTTTTTCGAATACTTGGAATACGTGTGAAACTGGGCGTCGTGACAGGAGGCGCAGGCCTCCGAGCCGACATAGCTGGCTTCTGGCGTCGCCGTATTTTCAGGTGGTTGGGTGAATCCAGCAGAAACCCAGACGAAAGACACCACAAGCGCCAGCCCGGCGAAAAGGGCCGGGAAACGTACGACACGCATGAGAACGCCTCCTTCATGATACTTCCTTCACATATATGCGAGCCTGGCAGTTGTGACAACAACCAACATGCCGGAGGCCGCTTTTTTTTGCACAAAGGGGCTGGGCACGAGAGACGAAAAGAAAGAGAATTGTCTGAAGATGCTGGAATTCTTTTGTTTCTTTTGAACGTGGAAAAAACGGAGAAAAGGAGAGCCCGCCCCTTTTTGCACGTGTCGTGCAGCGTGGGGCGGGCTGGAAACGGATGCGGGACGGGCAAACTCCGGCGCCGAATCCGGGAAGAAACGAAAATAACCTACCAGGCCAGGGTCTTGGCGAAGGCCAGGGCCAAATTCTCCACATTCTCGCCCGCGAGAACCCGGTCGCCCCTGGTGAGGGCGACCTCCCCCGAATCCGTCACCCGGCCAAGGCAGGACGCGGCCTGCCCGGCGAACAGGGCCTCGAAGGCCTCCTGGTTGTCCGGGGACACGGTGGCCAGGAGCCGTCCGGGGGATTCGGAATACAGGAGCTCGATATCGGACATGCCGCCGTCCCCGGCGTGGATGCCCGCCGCCTGGGCCAGGGCCAGATCGGCCTGGCAGCCCAACCTGCCGCCGATGGCCATTTCGGCCAGGGCCACGCCCAACCCGCCGTCGGAGAGGTCGTGGCAGGCGGTGACCAGCCCCTGGCGGATGGCCGCGTACAGGGCGCGGTAGCGGACGGCGGCGGCCAGGGCGTCCACATGGGGCACGGCGGAGGAAAAAAACCCAAGCTCCGCCGCGATCTCCGATCCGCCGCATTCCGGGGCCGTGGTCCCGAGCAGGTAGACCAGATCCCCGGGCTTTTTGAAGTCCGAGGTCACGGCCTTGTCGGCCTGGGGCATGTAGCCCATGACCGAGAACAGCACCGTGGGCGGGATGGAGATTTTTTGCCCGCCGCCGGTGTAGTCGTTTTTCATGGAGTCCTTGCCGGACACGCAGGGCAGCCGGTAGGCCCGGCAAAAATGCGCCAGGGCCAGGTTGGCCCGCACCAGTTGGGCCAGCTTGTAGCGTCCGTCCGGGGTCTTTTCGGAGACCACCGGGTCGCACCAGCAAAAATTGTCCACCCCGGCCAGGCGATCCGGGTCCGCGCCCACGGCCACGGCGTTGCGCACGGCCTCGTCGATGGCGTTGGCCATCATCCAGTAGGCGTCGAGGTCCGAATATTTGGGGCAGATGCCGTGGGACAGGACCAGTCCCTCGGGGCGCGACAACACGGGCCGCAGCACCCCGGCGTCGGACGGGCCGTCGCGCCGGACCCCGACCATGGGCTTGACCACGCTGGCGCCTTTGACCTCATGGTCGTACTGGCGCACCACATAGTCCTTGCTGCAGATGTTGAGCCGCCCGAGCATCCGTTTGAGCAGCGCCCCCTGCTCCCCGGCCGGAACCTGGGGGGCGACCGCGGCGACCGCCGCCGGGCGTTCCCACACGGCCGAAAGGGCCATGGTCGGCGCGCCGTGGTGCATGAAGTCCATGGGGAGCCGGGCCACGGGCTTTTCGCCGTGGCGGACGAAAAAGACCCCGGAATCGGTGAACGTGCCAAGCGCGGTGGCCAGGACGTCCATCTCCCGGGCCAGGTCCAGGAAGGCCTGCAAATGTTTGCCGGGCACGGCCAGGGTCATGCGCTCCTGGGCCTCGGACAAAAGCACCTCCCAGGGCTTAAGCCCGTCGTATTTGAGCGGGGCCTTGGACAGGTCCAGGTCGCAGCCGCCGCTGTCCTGGGCCATCTCGCCCACGGAGGAGGACAGGCCGCCCGCGCCGTTGTCGGTGATGGCGTTGTAAAGGCCCATGTCCCGGGCGCGCATGAGGAAATCGTACATCTTGCGCTGGGTGATGGGGTCGCCGATCTGCACGGCCGTGGCCGGGGAGCCCTCGTGCAGCTCCTCGGAGGAAAAGGTCGCGCCGTGGATGCCGTCCTTGCCGATGCGCCCGCCGGTCATGACGATGGCGTCGCCGGGGCAGGCGTGTTTCAGATGGCTGGGGCGTCCGGCCACGGTGACCGGTAAAAGGCCCACTGTGCCGCAAAAGACCAGGGGCTTGCCCAGGTAGCGTTCGTCAAAGACCACGGAGCCGTTGACCGTGGGGATGCCGGACTTGTTGCCGCCGTGCTCCACGCCCTCGCGCACGCCCTCGAAGACCCGGCGCGGATGCAACAGCCTCGGGGGCAGCTCCCCTTCATGGAAGGGCGAGGCGAAGCAGAACACGTCGGTGTTGCACAGAAGGTTGGCCCCAATCCCGGCGCCCATGGGATCGCGGTTGACCCCCACGATGCCGGTGAGCGCGCCGCCGTAAGGGTCCAGGGCCGAGGGGCTGTTGTGGGTCTCCACCTTGATGCAGACGTGGTGGGTGTCGGTGAAGCGCACCACCCCGGCGTTGTCGGTGAAGACCGACAGGCAGAAGTCGTTTTCCCCGAGTTCGCGCCGGATGTCTTTGGTGCTGCCCTGGATGCAGGTCTTGTAGAGGCTGGTCAGGGACGTACGCAGGCCCTTTTCCCGGTCCTCGTAGTCGATGTCGGCGCTAAATATCTTGTGCTTGCAGTGCTCGGACCAGGTCTGGGCCAGGACTTCGATCTCGGCGTCCGTGGGCGAAACCGGCAGCCCGGCGGTTTTCCGGGCCTGGGCCACGGCCGGATCGGCGTAGTGGTCGCGGATGGCCCGCATCTCCACGAGGCTTAGGGCCAGGACGTTGTCCCGGCTAAAGGCCATAAGCGCGGCGTCGTCCATGGCGAAAAGATCGATGGCGGCCACGTCGTCCGAGGCCTGCCCGGTGACCCGGGCGGCCCGGGGGACGAAGCCCGGCTCGTCGCGCCATTGGGCCAGGCTCTTGATCTCGAAGCGCTGGATGAGCTCGTTGGCCAAAAGGTCGCGGCCGATGCGCCGGGCCGTCTCCAGGTCGGGCGTCCCGCGCAGGCGGTACTGGACGGCGGTGTACACGGCGGCCTGCGCGGCCCGGGCGGGGGGCAAACCCAGGACCAGGGCGGCCGTCTCCGAGGCGGTGCGGCCCTCGTTGTCCGTGACCCCGGGCCGAAACGACACCTCCAGGATGAAATCCGGGCCCGGGTCGGACAGGGGCAGGGGGTCGAGCGACGCCTTATGCAGCACCGGGTCGTGCAGGGCGTGGGCCTCAAGCAGCCGGACGGCCTCGTCCCGGGTCAGCCCCTCAAGGGTGAAGACCCGCACCAAGTCCACGCCGCCGATGGCCAGACCGAGTTCGTTGCGGATTTTTCGGGCGGTCTTTTCGCCCATGACGTCACGAACGCCTGGCCGTGGTCCCACTTCGACGCGAAAAAGCATGGCAGTCATCCTTGCAAGGGGGTGTTCGCGGGATGTTTCGGGGCAGGGCGGAGGCCTTGACGCCTGGACCATGATTCCCGGCCCGGGTCCGGCCCGACGGCCGGGGCTATTTCTTCCGGTCGAGCATGGGGCCCAGGGCCAGGGCCAGCAGATCCCGCTCCGGAGAGGCCGGAAAGGGGGCCAGCGCCGTCTCGGCCCGGGCCAGGTACGAGGCGGCCGCCTCGCGGGTCTTGTCCGCGTATCCGCCGGAAACGATGGTATCCCGCAGGTTTTCCAGGTCATCCGGCGTCAGCCGGTCCAGTTTGAAATCCTCGGCCAGACGCCGACGCTCCTGGGGGTCCAGGTCGGCCAGAAAAAGGAGCAGGGGCAGGGTGACCTTGCCCTCCTTGAGATCCGAGGCGGCAGGCTTGCCGGAGACCGAGGCCGGGGAGGTGTAGTCCAGGGCGTCGTCCACAAGCTGGAAGGCGATGCCCAGCGACAGGCCGTAGTCGGCGGCGGCCTCCTCCATGTCCGGGGTCGCGTCGGCGAACACGGCCCCGCAGCGACAGGCGGCCTGGATGAGAAAGGCGGTCTTGCCGGTGATGATCTCGTAGTAGGTGGCGATGGCCAGATCCGTGTCGCGCAGGTGGGCGATCTCCTGGATCTCCCCGGTGGCCGTGCGCAAAAGCGCCTCGGACAGGTGCCGGGTCAGGGGCGGAATGCCGTATTCGGCCACCAGCCGGTTGGCCAGGGCCAGCAGGGCGTCGCCCACCAGGATGGTGTGGGTGGACCCGAAAAGGACGTGGGCGGACTGGCGGCCGCGCCGCAGCCTGGCCCCGTCGAGGATGTCGTCGTGAAGGAGCGTGGCCGAATGCAAAAGCTCCAGGGAGCAGGCCAGGGGCAGGATGTCGTCGCCCCGGTAGCCCAGGGCCCGGGCCATCAGGATGGTCAACACGGGCCGGAAGCGCTTGCCGCCGGAATCGAGCACGTGGCGCACCGTGGGACGCACGGAAACATGCATCCGCTCGGCCTGGGACTCCAGGAAGCGGTTTATGCGGGGAAGTTCCTTTTCGTAAAAACGCTCAAGCGGATTCATCGACGGGCCTGTACCAGGATTCGCCGAGAACTGGCAAGGGGGAGGCCGGGCTTTTCCCCATGGCCGACAGGGCTGAGAGGGCCTTTTCTCCGGCCGGTCCCATGTCCCGGGACAGGTCGTTGACGTAGGCCTTGATGTGGGCCTCCAGGACGCCGCCGTCTTTTTCGATGGCCATGGCCCGGATAAGCGGCAGGACCGCCTCGGGCCGGGCCAGGGCCGTTTCCAGGCTTTTGCGGATGGTCCGGGCCGCTTCGCGCAGGGTGTCGTCGCCGCAGGCCGTGCGGCCCACGATGCACCCCAGGGGCAGGGGCAGGCCGTGGGTTTTTTCGTCCCACCAGCGGCCCAGGTCCAGGATGCGGCGCAGGCCGTGGCGCTCGGGAACCAGGGCCGTTTCATGGATGAGCAGGGCGGCGGCCTGGTCCCTGGCCGCGGTTTCGGCCACCAGGTCGTAGCGCACGGGGGTAAATGTCGCGTCAGGCCCGGGGATGCCGGGCAGGGCGGCCACGGCCGGATCGGCCAGGGCGGCGCGCAAGAGCATGGCCGCCGTGGTCAAAAGGCCGGGCAGAATCCAACCACCCTTGGCTTAACCTGTTGCTGCCGGTGTCGGG
>NZ_JAZHDB010000139.1:0-56536 GCF_036584575.1 Desulfolutivibrio sp. | reverse complement strand
AAACGACTATTTTCCCGGCGGGGCCTTCGAACTGGACGGCGCCGAGGCCGCCGGCCGCAACGCCCGCCTGCTCCTGGACCGTTTCCGTGGCGCGGGGCGACCGGTGGTCCATATCCGGCACGAATCCCTGCGGCCGGGGTCGACCTTTTTTTTGCCCGGCAGCCCGGGAGCGGACATCCACCCCCTGGCGGCGCCGCTGCCCGGCGAACCGGTGCTGCGCAAGACGTTTCCCAACGCCTTCCGGGAGACCGGTCTTCAGATGGAGCTGGACCGGCTGGGGACGCGGCGTCTGGTCGTAACCGGGATGATGACGCTTCTGTGCGTGGACGCCACGGTTCGGGCGGCCTTCGACCTGGGCTACGAACTGGACGTCGTCCATGACGCCTGCGCGGCCCGCGCCCTGCGTTTCGGGGATCTGGACATCCCGGCCCAGGCCGTGCATGGGGCGTTTCTGGCCGCCCTGGGGATGGTCTACGCCCGGATTCTGTCCACCCGGGAGTTCCTGGACCAGGACGTCCCCCCGGCCTGAGGCCTCGGAGCGGGGGGAGGGGCGGGGATGCCCGGCGCATGGCGTGGCGGCCGCCAAGCCGATTCGTCCCCGCCCATCCTCAGGATCACTTCTTGGCGTAGGTGATAAGCGACACCACCGCGCCCTGGGGGTCGGAGATGACGCAGAACCGGCCCACGCCCGCAATGTCCGTGGGCGGGACGCAGACATGGCCGCCGAGTTCGGCGGCCTTTTTTGCTGCGGCGTCCACGTCGTCCACAGTCACGTAGGCGCCCCAGTTGGGGGGCATGCCCTCCGGAGCGCCCGGGGGAATGCCCATGATGCCGCCCACGGGCGTCTCCCCTACCTTGATGAGGGTGTAGTGCGTGTGCCCCATGGGCGCTTCCTCCAACGTCCAGCCCAGGAGGGCGGCGTAGAAGGCCTTGGCCTTTGCGGGATCGGTGGTCATCAGCTCGTTCCAACTGAAGGCGCCGTGGGTTGTGTAGGCGTCGGACATGGTTCACCTCGTGTGGTCGTTGTGATTGGCCCGCCCTGAAGGGGAACGGGTTCTCATGATGTACGGCCTGTGGCGGGTTTTGACAACCGTGGCGAGCCTGCGAAAGGGATCTGACGCGGGCCGGGCGAAAAAAAAAAGCCCCCGCAGGGCGGGGGCTTTGGCATCGCGAAGCGGTGAGGAGTTACTTCTGGGCCACGTGGCAGATGTTGTTGGAGCAAGGCGACAGCTTCAGGACATCCTTGCCGTGTTCCTTGCGTTCCTGGTTCATCTTCATGTGGCAGCCCATGCAGCTGTAGGCGGCGTCTTTGCTATGGTAGGCCTTGAAGTAGGACATGGTGTCCTGACGCGAATCCATCACGTCATGACAGCCGTCGGAGTTGCAGGACTCCACCGGACCCTTGCCGTCCCACATGTGATGACAGTCGGCACAGGCCAAGGTGGCGTGCTGACCGTGGGAAAAGGTGACGGCGGGCAGTTTGGTGGCGACGACGCCCGAGGGCCGCTTGAAGGTGAGTTCGAGCGGAAAACAGATGGTGGATTTGGCCTCGACGAATTTGCTGAATCCGGCGTTTTCCGAAAACGCCATCGGCGCGAGGGCCAGGGAAAGGGCCATGCCGAGTAGTGCCAGGTACATAACCTTCGAGCGCATCAAATCTCCTCCTTGGGCTCCGGGGGCTCCGGGGAATCCGTAACTCGAAAAAAAAGCGGCCTCTTGCCGAACGATCAACGAGCCGTGTCGAGTCGGGCGAACGGCCCTTTTCGCGGCGCACAGAATAACCAAGCGTAAAATTTCACAAAGGGGAAGTCAATAAAAAAAACAACGAAAGCGGTTTGTCGACAGTCGCCACACGTCGGCCTGGGGGCGGCCGGTTGGGGATCATTCCAACGGCGGGTCGGCCTCGACATTGTCCAGGGCGTCCATGAGCACGATGGACAGACGGATGAAGTCCGATTCGGTCAGGATGCCCACCAGCCTTTTGCCGTCGAGCACAGGCAGGCAGCCGTATTTGTGGGTCAAAAGCAGATGGGCGGCGTCGCGCAGAGGGGCGTCCGGGGCGGTGTGTTTGACGTCGGAGCGCATGATTTCCCCGATGGGAATGCCCGCATAGATTTCGTCCTGGGTGGCGTCGTCGATGTCGGCAAGCCTGGACACGGTCGCCGACAGCATGTCCCGGTGGGTCACAAGCCCCACGAACAGGCCGTCTTTGTCCATGATGGGGACATGGCGGATGCGGGCCATGTCCATGACCTGACGCGCCGCAAGCAGGGTGTCGGCGGCGGTCAGGGCCACGAGCCTGTCGGTCATGATGTCCCGGACGGTGAGCATGGAGATCTCCTTTTCTTGACCGTCGATACTTCTCACCGGCGGCGCGTGTCTGTCAAGGCTGCAGGGATGCCTGCGCCCGTCCGGGTCGGGGGGCGTGTTGACTTGCCGGGGGAATTCTGGTTTGCACCAGCAAAAATCGGATCAATTCGGTTCGATGCGCGGAGCACGGGGAGGCGGACGGTGCGAATCGATTTGCGGCGGAACAGGGATCGCATGGTCCGGGAACAGATCGAGGCCCGGGGGATTCACGACCCGGCGGTGGTGCGGGCCATGCGGGCCGTTCCCCGGCATCTTTTCGTGGAAGAGGCGCTCATTCCCCAGGCCTACGAGGATCATCCCCTGCCCCTGGGGCACGGCCAGACCATCTCCCAGCCTTACGTGGTGGCCTGGATGACCGCCCTTTGCGACATCGCGCCGGACATGAAGGTTCTGGAGATCGGCACGGGCTCGGGATACCAGGCGGCGGTCCTGGCGGAAATGGGCGCCCGGGTCTATACGGTGGAACGGGTGGCGGCGCTGCAGGAGGCGGCCAAGGTCAGGCTTGCGGCCCTGCGCTGTTCCCAGGTCCATTTCAAGCTCGATGACGGCACCCTGGGCTGGCCCGAAGAGGCCCCCTTCGACCGCATCCTGGTCACGGCGGCGGGGCCGGTGGTGCCCGAACCGCTGGTGGCCCAGTTGGCGGACCCGGGGAAAATGCTTATTCCCGTTGGGCCGTCCAAGCGCGGCCAGACGCTTCTTTTGGTTGAGAAACAAAACGGCCGGGTCGTCTCCCGGGATATGGGAGGGGTGATGTTCGTGGACCTGGTCGGCAGGCACGGCTGGTAGCCCGTTCGCGATGGCGCATATTCGATAACATAACAGAAGGCGGAAGGTTTCATGTCCGAGAAAAACGAATCGTCCTGTTCCTCCTGCTCCTCGGCCCCTGAGGCGGAAGGCGCCTGCGGCGGCCGTGGCGATGCCGCGGAAGCCATGCGTGACGTGCTCATCACCTCCACCCTGGAGAAGATTCGCTACAAGATTTTCGTCATGAGCGGCAAGGGCGGCGTGGGCAAGAGCTCCGTGGCCGTGAACATGGCCTGCGCCCTGGCCCTGCGCGGCTTCAAAGTGGGCATCATGGATGTGGACATCCATGGCCCGAGCGTGCCGCGCATGCTGGGGCTCACGGGCAACCTGGAGGTGGAGCGGGGCTGCGTGGTTCCCAAGAAGTTCGGGGACAACCTGTTTGTGGTGTCCATGGAATCCCTGCTCCAGGATCCGGACCAGGCCGTCTTGTGGCGCGGTCCCATGAAAACCACGGCCATCCGGCAGTTCATCGCCGACGTGGACTGGGGGGAACTGGATTTTTTAGTGATCGATTCCCCTCCGGGCACGGGCGACGAGCACATGACCGTGCTCAAGACCATTCCCGACGCCCTGTGCGTGGTGGTCACCACGCCCCAGGAGCTTTCCCTGGCCGATGTGCGCAAGGCTGTGAATTTTTTGCAATATGCCCAGGCCAACATCCTTGGCGTGGTGGAAAACATGAGCGGGCTGGTGTGCCCGCATTGCCGCCAGGAAATCGAACTGTTCAAAAAGGGCGGCGGACGGCTTTTGGCCGAGAAATACGGCATCCCCTTTTTGGGGGCCGTGCCGCTTGATCCGGTGACGGTGGTGGCCGGGGACATGGGAAAGCCCGTGGTCATGCTGGAGGAAGATTCCCCTGTGAAGCGGGCGTTCACGGCCTTGGCCGACGCCGTGGCCGACGCCGCCCAGTCCAGCCTTGAGGCCCATGTGAGCATGCGCCCCTAAATCGCCGTCCTGTTGCCGGGCCTGGCCGGTCGGCCGCCGTCGTTGGCGAGGGCGGGAGCCTCCGGCCGAAATGTGACGCCACTACCGCAGAAGGGATTTCCGATGATGCTCAATACGGCGAACACCCTGACCATGGCCCGCATCGGCGTGGTGCCTGTCCTGGTGGTCATGCTTTCGTACCCGGGAAAGATCATGTGCCTGGCGGCCACGCTGGTGTTCATCGCCGCCGCCGTTACCGATGTCTTCGACGGATACATCGCCCGGCGGTTCAACCTGGTCACCTCCCTGGGGAAATTCCTGGACCCCCTGGCCGACAAACTCCTGGTGGGGTCCACGCTCATCATGCTGGCCGGGCAGGGGTTCATTCCGTCCTGGGTGGCGGTGGTCATCATTTGCCGGGAGATCGCGGTCACGGGGCTGCGCGCCGTGGCGGCGGACATGGGGGTGGTCATCGCCGCCGACGCCTTCGGCAAGCTCAAGACCGTGACCCAGGCCGTGGCCCTGTGCCCGCTCATCCTGCACTTCCCCTGGTACGGCCTGGACCCGCAACCCTTGGGAACGATCCTTTTATATGTCGCCCTTGTCTTGACCGTGGGTTCGGGTATAAACTATTTTTTGAATTTTTACGGTGTCGTGACCAAAGGGGCCAGACAACGTCGCGATACGTGATGGTGCGAACATCCGGGCCGGAGAATCACATTGCTTTCCGCCCGTCGGCAAGGTATGAAAAAAAGGAATAAAACGTGCTTGGCGCGGCGAAATGCCGCCGTCGGCCTTAAAAAATGGCGTGACGTGCCCATGGAAGGCCACAAGACCCAAAACCTGTCTGCACGTATTTCCAATTGCCTGCAGACCATTTTGGAGCTGGAACCTGATCTGGAGCGTCTGCGGCTTGGGCATGTGCTGATCAGGGAGTTCCAGATTCTCAAAACGTTTCTGGCCCGCATGGACCGGATCGACATTGAGGAAAGCGATGTCGCGCGGATCGAGACGGCCACGGAAAGTTTTTTGCGCGAGCTGAAAACCCCGCTTGCGCTCGTGGAACTTGAAAAGATCAGGAAATATATCGTGCACTAATGCTCTGGCGAAGAATACTCCTTTCGGCGCTCGTCGTATTCAACCTGTTTTTGCTCTACAATCTGGTGTGGAGCGAAAACGGCATCTTCGCCTATCTCGACCTGAAGTCCCACCACGCCCTGCTCGTCAAGAAGCTGGAAACCGTCGAGGAGAAATCCCTGGATTTGAGCCAGGAGATTCGCTGGCTCAAGTCCGACCGGACCTTCACGGAAAAAATGGCCAGGTCGCGGATGAATTATCTCAAGGACAACGAGATCCTCTACCAGTTCCCCAAGGACACGGCGGGGACCACGGAGGGACCGTCACCCGATGATCGAAAAAATTGAACTGTATCGGGAAGTGTTGGCCATCGAGCCCAACTCCAAGGCGTTTTTCCCCTTGGCCCGGGCTCTGGCCGAGTCGGGCCGTCCGGACGAGGCCATGGCCATCCTGGAGACCGGGATCGGCTTTCACCCCGACCATCTGGAGGCCAAGTTCCTCCTGGTCGAACTCTATGCCGCAAAGGATCGGGAGGAGGATGCCGTCCGGGTCTTTTCCGGGGTCCAGGACAGCCTTGTCCGTTATCCCGCCGTATGGCGTCTGTGGGCCCGCCACGCCGCCTTTTCCTCCCGCGATCCGATTGTGGCCCTGTCCTTTCTGGCCCAGTTTTTCCGCGATCCGGGCCTGACCTTCGCCGGGGTGCTGGAAAAGGGGCTGGAGGCCTTGGCCGGGGCGCCCCTGGCCGCGCCGTCGCAGCCTGACGTGGCGACGGCGACCCGGGAAACCGAGCCGACGGCGTCCGCCAAAGCGGCGGAGATCCTGGAGAGCGGGGCGCCGACGCCTGTCGCGAAGCCGGAATCGGTCCCGACGCCACCGTCCGCATTGGCCGTGGGCCATGCCGCTGCCGCCGAACCTGCGGCGGAGGCTTTTCCTCCTGCCGCAGCCGGACTTCCCGACCAGGCCGTCCCGGCCGAGGAAGGGGAGATGTCCATGCCCCTGCGCGGCGCGCAGGAGGTGTTGGAACTGGCCGGGGCGCTTGGCATGGCCGAGGAGGATGAGACGCTTGCGGACGGGCCTGGGGCCCTGGCCGCCGACATCCCCGACGCGGCGCCCGCCGTCGCCCAGGTCCGCACCATTCAGATTCCGGACATGGGCATACGGACCCGGACCATGGCCTCGCTTTTGGCCGCCCAGGGGGATGCCCCGGGCGCGTTGGATATTTATCGCGAATTGCTCACGCATCTGCCGTCCGGTCCCGAGCGGGCCGAGGTCGAGGCCAGGATCGCCGAGTTGTCCCCCGGCGGACCTGCGGCGTTTACGCACAAAACCGTCCACGAGCCGCAACCCGTGGCTGCTCCGGTGAAATCCAAGGGAAAGGCCAAGCTCATGGGCCTGCTGGATGCCTTGGCGGGCCGCCTGGAGGCCCGTTCCGGGGCCTGATACGAGACTATTCCCCCTGGCCTTGCGATGCGGTTGCCGCGCCGGTGCGCGGCTTTGCGGCGGCGCGGGGGAAACCGTCGGGCGCGGGGAGGAGACGGCCGTTGACCTCCTTTTCACTTTGGGATGTAATGATTTTTCGCCGGGCGTCACGTCTTACGCGCCCGGCGGTAACGGCTAAACAAGCGACAACCACTTCGGATTCCATGCGCGGACGCGCCGGGGAGACATCCCCCCGGTCGCAACGCCTGCCGGAACTCCCGCAAAAGGACAACACGTTGAAACGCACGACAGTACTTCTCGCGGTCGCGGCCCTTTGCCTTGGCCTTGCGTCCGGATGCTCCACCGCTCGCAACACCTGGAAGGACACCAAAAAATTGTACAAGGAGTATGTCGATACCGACCCCACCATCGATTTGACCGATGAGGGCATCACGGACCCGGCCCTGCAAAAGCTGGCGCGTTTGTTTGGTCCAGTGGACCAACGCCTGGAAATGTTCATCAGAGTGTACTATACGCAGGACAATCCGCCCGAAGCCGAGTGGTGCGAACAGCTTTTGCGCGACTTTCCCTGGCTTTCCGGGGTAGCCGTGGTGAACAAGGACGGCTCCATCCGCATGCAGCAGCCCCTTATCGCCATGCGCCCGCTCGAATTCGGCCCGATCCTGGACAACGAGAACCGCTATACGAAGCGCGGTTTGGCCGCCACGGCGAGTGTGGACGACATGGGGCCGATCATCTATGTGGGCGCGCCCTTTTTCGAAAACAACGAATATGCCGGGGCCATCGTGTCCTGGTTCGAGCCGCGAAACATCGTGGAGGCCTCACCGGCCCCGGATGAGCTGATCATGCTCCAGCCCGAGGCCGTCTTGTGGCCCGCCGCCTCGTCCGGAGAGGGGGCAGGGCAGGGATTTTTGTCCGCCAACTGGGCGGAGGTTCTCAAAACCGAGGTCCAGGGCGAGATTCAGGCCGGCGGCGGCCGCTATGTCTGGCAGTCGCGCTACATCGGGCAAATGCCCATCCTGTACCTGACCCAGGCCCCCGCAGGCAACGAGGCCAAGGCGGAGAAGGCGGCGGCCGCCGAAACCGGCCAGGCCGCCGAAGCGTCCATCACGGAAGCGCCCCCGGCGGACGCCGGTGTCGGACAGGAATTGCCGCCGGAGACGGTTACGCCGCCGCCGTCATTCTAAGGGCGTCCATCGGGAATCGTCCAACGCCGGACAAGCGCCACGCGGCCCCTGGCCGCAACGGGAGAAGCGACATGCCCCAGATCACCGTCACCGAACACCTGCTGCTGCATCAGAAGGAATCGCCCATGGCCACCGGGCGGTTTACCCGGCTTCTCAACGACCTCATCCTGGCGGCCAAGATCATCTCCCGGGAGGTGCGCAAGGCCGGGCTGGTGGATGTCTTGGGGTTCACCGGCGAGATCAACGTCCAGGGCGAGCAGGTGCAAAAACTCGACGAATACGCCAACAAGGTGCTCATCCATCGCATGCAGCGGGCCGGGGTGTTGTGCGCCATCGCCTCCGAGGAGAACGCCGACCTCATCCTGATCCCCGACGCCTTCCCCAAGGGCGAATATTTTCTCATTTTCGACCCTCTGGACGGTTCCTCCAACATCGACGCCAACATCAATGTGGGCACCATCTTCTCCATCTACCGGGCCAAGGATTCCGGCAACGGGGAGCGTCTGAGCGATCTGCTCCAGAAGGGTTCCGAGCAGGTGGCGGCAGGCTATTTTCTCTACGGCACCTCGACCATGATGGTCTACACCACGGGCTCCGGGGTGCATGGATTCACCTTGGACCCCAGCGTCGGGGAGTTTTTGCTTTCCCATCCCGACATCCGCATCCCCGAGACCGGCCGGGTCTATTCGGTCAACGAGGCCTATTGGCATTACTGGGACGACGCCACTCGCGAGGCCGTGGCCTATTTCAAGAGCCCGGACAACACCCGGGGCAAGCCCTACAGCCTGCGCTACATCGGTTCCCTAGTGGCGGACTTCCATCGCAACCTGCTGTACGGGGGCATCTTCCTGTATCCCGCTGATTTTCGCGATCCCAAAAAGCCCGCCGGAAAGCTGAGGCTTTTGTGCGAGGCCTCGCCCCTGGCGTTCGTGTGCCAGCAGGCGGGGGGGGCGGCCACGGACGGGGCGGGCGACATCCTGGACATCGAGCCCCAGGAACTGCACCAGCGGGTGCCGCTTTTCATCGGCAGCAAAAACGATGTGGCCAAGGTGTCCGAGATTTACGCCAAACATCGCGCATGATCGTCCTGGGCATCGAGACCTCCTGCGACGACACCAGCGTGGCCCTGGTCGCCGAGGAGGGTCTCATTTTGGAGAAGACCGCCCTGCAGGAGGACGTGCATTCCCTGTTCGGCGGGGTGGTGCCGGAATTGGCCTCCCGGGAGCATCAACGCCTGCTGGGACCCCTGTGCCAAGCGCTTTTTTCCCAGTCGGGCGTGTCCCCACGGGATCTGGGGGCGGTGGCCGTGGCCCGGGGGCCGGGGCTTTTGGGCAGCCTGCTGGTGGGGCTGGGGCTGGCCAAGGGGCTGTGCCTGGCCACGGGCGCGCCCCTGGTCGGGGTCAACCATCTGCACGCCCACCTTCTGGCCGCCGGGATCGGACACGACATCGCCTATCCGGCCCTGGGCCTTCTGGTTTCCGGCGGCCATACCCAGATCTGGCGCATGGCCTCGGACTTCGAGTTCACCCTGTTGGGCCGCACCCTGGACGACGCGGCGGGCGAGGCCTTCGACAAGACCGCCAAGATGCTCAATCTGCCTTATCCCGGCGGCCGGTATATCGACCTCCTGGGGCAGGGCGTCCCCCCCGACCACAGCCTGTATCCCCGTCCCCATCTCGACGATCCCGGGCTCGATTTCAGCTTCAGCGGCTTGAAAACCGCCGTGGCCGAGCATGTGCGGAAAAGACCCGGTCTCCGGATGGCCGACATGCCAGCCCCCGGCGATCCCTTCGACCCTGCTTTGGCTGATCCCGAGACCCGGGTGGCCTGCGCCTCCCTCAACTGGACCGTGGCCGACACCCTGCGCATCAAGCTGACCCGGGCCGCCAAGCTGCACGGTCCGTTCGCCTCCCTGGTGGTCGCCGGAGGGGTGGCCGCCAATTCCCGCGTGCGGAGCATGGCCGCCGATCTGGCCGACCGCCTGCGATTGGCGTTGCGTCTGCCGCCCCTGGCCCTGTGTTCCGACAACGGCGTCATGATCGCCCATATGGGCCGGAAATTGGCCATGGCCGGATTCGGGCATGGGCTGGATGTGGACGCGATTCCCCGAGGGAAAAAAATCCCGTTGGATTTCAAGGTGTTGTCGTAATATGTCGGAGAGGGCGACGCAGGCCGGGTTGACAGGGATATGTCGCGCCCCTACCTCAAGTCGATGCGACTGGCCGGAGGGTTCCCGTTTCCTCTTGCCATCACAGGGAATTGTACGTAATATTTCCTTTATTTTGAGTCAAAAAGCATTCCGAGGCCGCCTGTTTTTCCCCCGGCTTCGGGAAAAAGGAGAGAGACGATGGCCATACAACTCAGTGACGGCGCATTCGAGGCCGAGGTGTTGCAGTGCGACCTGCCGGTTCTGGTGGATTTCTGGGCGCCCTGGTGTGGCCCGTGCCGCGCCATGGGACCGGTCATCGATGAGTTGACCAACGAATACGCCGGACAGGTCAAGGTGGCCAAAATGAACGTGGATGAGAATCCCAGCACGCCGAGCAAGTACGGCATCCGGGCCATCCCCACCCTGATCCTGTTCAAGGGCGGCGAGGTGGTGGAGCAGATCACCGGCGCCGTATCCAAAAGCAGCATCAAGGAAATGCTCAGCCAAAAGGCCTTGTAATCCATGAAGCGTTTTGACGCCGTGGTCATTGGGGGCGGTCCCGCCGGTATGACGGCCGCCCTTTATCTTCTGCGGTCCCAGGCCTCGGTCGCTGTCGTGGAGAAACTGTCTCCCGGCGGACAGATGCTCATGACCCACATGATCGAGAACTATCCCGGCTTTCCCGACGGCATTGAAGGATGGAAGCTGGCCGACGCCATGGCCGCCCATGTGGACAAGTATCCCCATGTGAAGATTGCCGACGAGGTCATGGCCATGGAGCCGGTTCCCGGCGGACACCGCATCCTGGTCGGCGGGGAGTGGATCGAGGCCTCCGTGGTGGTTTTGTGCGTCGGCGCCCGCTACAAGCGGGTGGGCATCCCGGGGGAGAAGGAACTTTTAGGCAAGGGCGTTTCCTATTGCGCCCTGTGCGACGGGAATTTTTTCCGCAATCAGGTGGTGGCGGTCATCGGCGGGGGAAACGCCGCCCTGGAGGAATCCCTGTACTTAAGCCGCCTGGTCAAAAAGCTCTACCTCATCCATCGCCGCGACGAGTTTCGGGGGCAGAAATGCTTCCAGGACAAGTGCGAGGTGAGTCCGGCCATCGAGATTCTGCGTTCGAGCGTTGTCTCGGAAATCCAGGGAACGGACAAAGTCACCGGCATCCTGGTGGAGAACAAGAAGACCGGCCAGACAAGCGCCATTCCCGTGGACGGGGTGTTCGTCTTCGTGGGGTTCGAGCCCCAGGGCGATTTCTATCCGGCCGGGCTTGAACGCGATTCAGGGGGCTTCGTGATCACCGACGCCGGCATGCGCACCAACCTCCCGGGCCTGTACGCCGCTGGCGACATCCGTTCCAAGGAGTGCCGCCAGGTGGCCACCGCCGTGGGCGAGGGCGCTGCTGCGGCCCACGCCGCTCTGGCCTATCTGGAATCCCTCAGCCGCCCGTAAGGCGTGGACAGTTCTTTCCATACGTTTTGCCCCTGGCGCGGGCGGACTGTCCATGGGCTGCCATAGGGGGCGCGTTCCCGGTGTTCGTTTATTTTTGCAAGCCCGTCACCTCACTGCGAATCGGATTCCCGCCTGCGGATGGTCGGCCCGGACACACGATCCGTCGCCTGGATTCGCCCGATATGCGCCCGGAGGCGCGTTTTTCCAGGTTTTTTTTCCGTTGTGCCCGTGATGGCGGTCTGCTATAACGCCCACCTGCATGCCGGAGACGTTCTGGCATGCCGCCATGAAAAACTGGGAATGCCCGCCGTGTGGCGAATGATGATCGTGCGATGCCGCTATCCCTATTGTGCAGCGTTTCGACCGCAAACTGTTTTCCCCGGAACATGATATGAAAAAAAACGTGTTGCGACTGTTGACTCCGTGCGCTCTTGTGCTCCTGTTGTCCGGCTGCGGCCTCATCGACTACTATTTTCTGCCGCCGCCGGAAGATACCGCCCAGGAGTTGTACGAGGCCGGACGCGAGGCCATGGCCGCGAAAAAGTACTATGACGCCGCCGACTTTTTCACCAAGCTCAAGGACCGCTATCCCTTCAGCCCCTACACCCCGGCAGGCATCATCGGCCTGGGCGACGCCTTCTTCCTTGAAGAGGATTATGCCGAGGCGGCGGCGGCCTACGAAGAATTCGAGGCCATGCATCCCCGCCATGAGGAGATCCCGTACGTCTTATACCAGTTGGGAGTTTCCAACTACAAGCGTTCCGATTCCATCGACAAGCCCCAGGACACCATGTACGAAGCCCTGGATACCTTCCACGTTCTGGTGGCCAACTTCCCGGATACGGAATACGGAAAGGAAGGGGCCGAATACATCATCGAATGCCGCAAGCGCCTTGCCGAACATGAGCTCTTTGTCGCTGATTTCTATTGGCGCACAGGACAATATGGCGCGGCCTGGAAGCGTTACATGTATGTTCTCGACAACTTCAAGGAGCTTCCCGAGATTCAGGAATACGCCAATTTGCGCGCCCAACTCTCCTATCTGGAATATCAGAAGGTCATCAGCGAGGAAGAGCGCATGAAGATCGAGGGCAGTTGGAAACTGTGGCTGAGGAGTTGGCTGTAGCAGCCAAGGGGAGGGCCGCGTTCCCGCTCCCGCGCCGTGTCTTTCACCGGGACAGGCCAGCCGTCCGGACTGCCCCGCCAATAAGTCGCGTCGCATACCGCGTCGGAAGGCGGCCCCCGTCGGGGCCGCCTTTTTTTATCGGCAAGGACGGACACCATGAGCGACGCCTTTACGCCGTATCCCGGCGACATCCCGGAAGGCCTGCCCGATTGGCCGGATTGGCTCCCGGACCACGCTCTGGGCGACGAGGCCTTTGCTGCGGCCCACGACGCCCTGTCCGCCCTGGAGCGGGCCCGCATCAAACAGACGTTGGCCAGGATGTTCGCCGCACACGATCCGGGGCGGGCGATTTCGCGCAGCATCACGGTCGGATTCGAACCGGATGGCCTGGCCTCCACCCGTTTTTGTCCCCGGCCCTACGCCGTGGTGGCCATCGGGCCGGATTTCGCCTCTCCCTCCCGCCTTTTGGCCGCCTGCCTGCCCGCCCTGTTGGCCCGAACGCCCCTTGTGGCCGTTGTCCGGGCCGAGGCGAAAACCCCGTGGCCGACGGCCCTGCTGGCCGCCCTGGAGTTGTGCGGGGTGGAGTCGGCGTTTTCGCTTTCGGCCAAACATGCGGCCCGTCTTTTTTCGGAGCTGCACGCGGCGCATCCCCATGGACTGGTTGTGGATTTTGGTCCCGCCGCCCGGATGTCGCCCCGTTTGCCGTCCCTGGCCGTGGCCCCGTCCGGCAGCATCGGGGTATGGCGGACCTCGGCCCGCGGCTTTGATCTGGAGGCCCTGGCCTTTGCCCAGGCGGGTTCCCAGGTGACGGTGTGGGGCAAGGCCGGAGGGCTTTCCGAGGGCATGCAGGCCGGGGAGGGCAATTTCGCGGATTTTTTGGCTAAGGGGTATGAGGCGGTGTTCGTCCCCCGGGGCAAGATGGAGGCCGCGCTGTGCGCCGCGTCGGGCCCCGATCTCGTGCTGGGGCCGGGCATGGAATGTTTCTGGGCCTTTCCGCAGGCGCCGGTCGCGGCCTTCGTTCATGGCCGCACCGCCTATGCGGCGCGGCCGCAACACCCCGGGAGAGGCATATGAGCACCAAAAAAGGCGCGAAAAAAAGCGGCCTGTCCACCATCCGCAACATCGGCATCATCGCCCACATCGACGCCGGGAAGACCACGCTGACCGAGCGCATCCTGTATTATTCCGGAAAGATCCACCGCATGGGCGAGGTCCACGACGGCACGGCCACCATGGATTTCATGCCCGAGGAGCAGGAGCGCGGCATCACCATCGCCTCGGCCTGCACCACCTGTCCCTGGCGCGGCCATCGCATAAACATCATCGACACCCCGGGGCATGTGGATTTCACCATTGAGGTGGAGCGCGCTCTGCGGGTCTTGGACGGGGCCGTGGGCGTGTTTTGCGCCGTGGCCGGGGTGGAGCCCCAGTCCGAGACGGTGTGGCGGCAGTCGGAAGGCTACGGCGTGCCCAAACTGGCCTTCGTCAACAAGATGGATCGCCTGGGCGCGGATTTTTCAGCCGCCGTGACGGCCATGCGCACCATCCTCAAGGCCCCGGCGGTTCCCGTGCAGATTCCCCTTGGCGCGGGTCAGGATTTTTCCGGGATCATCGATCTTATGACCATGGAAAAACTGCATTTCGATCAGTCCTCCCAGGGCGAGCACTATGACCGCCTGGCGCTGTCCGAGGCCGAAACAGCCCTGGCCGCGCCCTGGCGGGAGGCCATGGTCGAGGCGGCCTGCGAATACGACGAGTCCCTCATGGACGACTACCTGGGGGGTGTGGAGCCGTCCCTGGAACGCCTGCGCGCGGCCATTCGCACGGCCACCCTGGCCCGGGGCGTGGTGCCGGTGTTGTGCGGTTCGGCCCTGCGCAATGCCGGGGTGCAGCCCCTTATGGACGCCGTGTGCGACTATCTGCCAAGTCCGGAGGACCGGGGCGGGGCTATTGGCACGGACCCGGCCACGGGGGAGGAGAAGATCTTCCCCCCCTCGGCGGCCGCCCCCCTGGCCGCCCTGGTCTTCAAGGTGAGCATGGAGACCGGCCGTCGCCATGTGTTCGTGCGGGTTTTTTCCGGCCGTCTCACGGCCGGGGAGGAGGTGCGAAACGTCACCCGGGGCGAGAACGAACGTCCGGCCCGGCTTTTTTCCATGCACGCCAGCCACCGGGAAAAGATCGAGTCGGCCGTGGCCGGGGACATCGTCCTGGCCTCGGGCATGCGTTTCGCCAAGACCGGCGACACCTTGTGCCATGCCTCCGATCCCATTTTGCTGGAGAGCATCGCCGGGTACAAGCCGGTCATCTCCCTGGCCCTGGAACCGCGAAACGTGGAGGAATCCGACCGCCTCAAGGAGGTTCTGGGCAGGCTTTTGCAGGAAGACCCCACCCTGGCCCTGGAGCACGACCAGGAGACGGACCAGATCATCCTCTCCGGCATGGGGGAGTTGCACCTGGAGGTGGTGCTGGAGCGGGTGCGCCGGGAATACGGGTTGTCGCCGCGCTCGGGGAATCCCCAGGTGGTCTACCAGGAGACGGTTTCGGGAGAGGGTCTCGGCGAAGCGGAATTTTCCCGGGAACTGGCCGAAAAGGAGCATTACGGACAGGTCTCCCTGCGGGTTTCGCCGTTGCCGCGCGAGGCCGGACGGGATATCGGCTTCAGCCTCGACCGCACGGGCTATCCCCCGGCCTGGCTGGACGCCGTGGCCGAGGGCCTCGAAGACGGCCTGCAGACCGGCGTCTTGCGCGGCTATCCGGTCCAGGACGTGCGGGTGCGGGTGGAGGGGTTGCAGACCCTGGACGGCAAGTCCTCGGCCGTGGGATATCGCATGGCCGCGCACCAGGCCTTGAAAAACGCCCTGGCCGCTGCCGATCCCAGGCTTCTTGAGCCCATCATGTTTCTGGAGATTTCCGTCCCGGACCAGTTTGTGGGCGATGTGGCCGGACTTTTGGGCTCAAGCGGGGCCAAGATCGAAAACATGTTCGACCGGGCAGGCCAAAAAATCGTCCAGGCCCTGGCGCCGTTGCGGCGTCTTTTCGGTTTTTCCACCAAGCTGCGGTCGGCGACCCAGGGCCGGGCGGGCATGGTCATGAAATTTTCCAAATTTGACGTTCTCGACTAGGAGGCCGCATTCGACCATGTCCACCCGTTCCCGCATTGATCCCGATATCTCCCGGCGTTTCGACGTACTCAAGCTCCTGCTTATGCTGGGGGTGGTTCTGGTCCACGCCGAACGGGTTCTCCACGCCTATCTGTCCGATCCGCCCCTGTCCCTGCGCATCGTGACCACCTTCATGGACTACAACCTGATCCAGGAGGCGCCGTCGCTTTTTTTCGCCATGTCCGGGTACCTGTTCTTTGTCTCCTTCACCCCGACCCCGGCCGCCTATGTGCGCATGTTGGGGAAAAAAATGCGCAGCATCGGGCTGCCCTACCTTTTTTTCAATCTGCTGAGCGTGGCCATCATCCTGACCTTCGACAAGATTCCCTACATCGGCGACTTCCGAACCGTGCAGGAGCGGGGGATATGGACATTGGTCACGGGGATCGGCGGCCTGCCGATCATCTCCCCCCTGTGGTTTCTGCGCGATCTGCTGGTCATGTTCCTTGTGTCCCCCATCTTCTATTACCTGGCCCGGCGCATCCCGGTCATAAGCCTCATCGGGCTGTGCCTGACCTGGAATCTTCTGCCTGACGGAAATGTGGGGTGGCTGACCTTCCGCAGTGTGGTTTTTTTTTACATGGGGCTGGTTTTGGCCTCGACCCGGCCCTCCCTCCGCATGGGGAAGGGGCTCACCCTTTTTTCGCTGTCGGCCTACCCGGCTCTACTGGTGTTCGGAACCTTCGCCCTGATCACGAAGTTTAACCCCGTGGCGACCTATTATGCCCACAACGCCGGACTGATCATCGGGATTCCCTGTATCTGGCGGCTGTCGGCCACGACCCCGCTTCGCAACAATCAGCTCCTTTTGGCCCTGTCTCCTTATTCCTTTTTCCTGTATCTGGTCCACGAACCAACTCTGTCGTATCTGATCTACCTGACCCGGTTCGTCCTCCTGCCCACGGGTTTTTTCACCGGCATGCTGCTGTATGTCGGGCTGACGGCCCTGACCATCGCCCTGGCGCTCTGCGCGGGCATCCTGTTGGCCCGTCATGTTCCCTGGGTGTATGGGTTTCTGGCCGGGGCGCGGGCCCCGGTGCGGCAGGGCGGCGGGGCGGTGGCGGCGGCGACTCCATCGGGGCGGGTCGGCTGATGCTCAAACTGACCGGAGGCGTCTTCAAGGGCCGGATGTTGCGCACCGCCGAGGCCAAGGGCTGCCGTCCGGCTACGGGGCGGGTGCGCGAATCGCTTTTTTCCATGCTGGCGTCCATGGGGGTTGACTGGCCTTGCTGCCGGGTGTTGGATCTTTTCGCCGGAAGCGGCAGCGTGGGGTTCGAGGCCGTCAGCCGGGGGGCGGCCGAGGTGGTGTTCGTGGAGAAAAATCCTCGGCTGGCGGCGCTGTTGCGGGACAATGCGGCGGCGCTGGGGATCGGGCGCGACCGATGTCGGGTGGTGGTGGCCGATGTGTTGGCGTTTTTGGCCAAAAAGCCCCAGGCGCCGTTCCAGGTGGTGTTCGCCGACCCCCCCTATGGCCTGGATCTGCTGCCGCCGACCCTGGCCCGGATGACGGCCAACGGCTTTCTGGCCGCCGACGGGCTGGCCGTGGCCGAGATCGAGGCCGGACTGGATGTCTCCGGGCTTGGCGATCTGCCCGGACTCTCATGTGCAACCGACCGTCTTTTCGGCCAAACCAGGATCATGATATGGCAAATCCCAACGGATGCGTGGCGATCTACCCCGGAACCTTCGATCCCCTGACCAACGGTCACGTCTCGCTGGTGCGCCGGGCCCTCAAAATCTTCGGCACCATCATCGTGGCGGTGGCGGCGGATTCCGGAAAAACCCCCCTTTTTACCCGGGACGAACGGGTGGCCATTGCCGAGGCGGTGTTTGCCGACGAACCTCAAGTCATGGTTGAGGGATTCGACGGCCTGCTTGTGGACTATGTGGAAAGACGCCGCGCCGACGTCATCGTGCGCGGGCTTCGGGCCGTGTCGGACTTCGAATACGAATTCCAGTTGGCGCTCATGAACCGCCGCCTCAAGCGGCACATTGAGACCGTGTTCATCATGACCGACTACCGCTGGCTGTACATCTCCTCGACCATCATCAAGGAGGCCTCCCGGCTTGGCGGCGACATCCGGGGTCTGGTCCCCCCCCTGGTCCTGGAGCGTCTGTGCGAACGCTATGGCGTGCCCATGCCCCATGGTCCCCTCGATTCAGGCCAGGAGGCCTAGGAGAGGCCATGACCGCACTTCCCGTGGTCTGCCTGCTGGGGGCCACCGGCACGGGCAAGACCGAGGCGGCCATCCGCCTGGCCCAGGCCTTTGACGGGGCGGTGATCAACTACGATTCCCGCCAGATCTATCGGGATTTGCCCCTGGTCACCGCCCAGCCCACCCGGGAGGAGCAGGCGCGCTGTCCGCACCACCTGTACGGATTTTTGCCTGCTGGCGCCCGGCGAAGCGCCGGGGCCTATGCCCGGCTGGTCCATGCCATGGCGGCCCGGGTGCGGCGGCAGGGCCGCCTGCCCATCCTGGTCGGCGGCACGGGGCTGTATCTGCGGGCCGTCCTTTCCGGGCTGGCCCCCATCCCGGACATCCCGGCCGCCCTGCGGGCCGACATTCAGAGGGAATGCGACCGGGTCGGGCCGCACACGCTCCATGCCCGGCTTGCCGCCGTGGACCCGGCAAGCGCCGCCCGCATCGCCCCGGCCGACCGGCAGCGCATCACCCGGGCCCTTGAGGTGTACGCCGCCACGGGCCGCACGCTCACGGACTGGCATGCCCAGGAGGCCACGACCGGGCCGGAATACGCCGCCGTGAAAATCGGGCTTGACATTTCGGCCCACGGCTATGCCCAGCGCCTTGCCGGGCGCATCGAGGCCATGGTCGAGCAGGGGGCCGTGGCCGAGGTGGCCCGGGCGGCCACGCGATTTCCCGAAGGGGCCTGGGGCCTAAGCGGCATCGGTTGCGCCGAGATATTGCGCCACCTGTCCGGGGAGTTGGACCTTGACGCGGCCAAGACCCTGTGGCTCAAAAACACCAAGGCCTACGCCAAGCGCCAGATGACCTGGTTTCGCAAGGAGTCCGGCGTGTCCTGGTTCGCCCCGGACGACCATCAGGGCATGGCCTTGCTGGTGCAGGCCCGGCTGGCCGGAGGCTGACAGGTCAGGGCGTGGCCAGAAGCCGCAACTGGGCGGGTCCTAAAAGCCAGTGCAGGACCGCCGCCCGGGTGGGCAGTTCGGGAACCTCGAAATGGCCGATGCCGCCGTGTTCGAAGTGGATGCGGGCCGCCGGACCGCCGCTGATCAGGGTGGAGGCGAGGTGTTCGAGCAGCGGCGCATGGCCGCAACACAAAATCGAGCGGGCCGGGGCCAGACCGGCCAAAAAGGCCATGGCCGCGTCCACCTGTCCCGTGCCCGAGAAGGACGACTCGGCCAGGATGGACGTTCCTGGAAAATCTAGGGCCTGGGCCATGATTTCGGCTGTCTGGGCGGCGCGCAGGGAACGGGCGCAGACCACGGCCTCAAGCGTCACGCCCAGCCGGACAAAGACCTTGGCCGCCATCTGGGCCTGCCCCCTGGCCACGGGCGAGAGCGGCCGGGCCTGGTCCACATCGCTTGGCAAGCCGGTCCCTGACCGCATAAGATACACATCCATGACCGCCTCCATGAAAAAAAACATGCCCATGTCCGATATCGCAAAATTCCAAGCGGGAAAAGGGACGCCTGCCGCCCCCTGCCGCGCGAACCGCAGACGGTTTCTGATCCGTCTGGCGGGGTTCGCCGCCGTGGCCGCCCTCTCCCCTTTGTCTCTGGCCCTGGCCTCCGCCGATCCCATGGCTGCCGCGCAGCATCTGCTCGATGCCGGAAAGATCGAGGAGGCCGTGGTCAGCCTGCGTCGCATCACGGCCGCCGATCCCCGCAACGAGCGGGCCTTCATTCTCCTTGGCCGGGCCTGGGCCCAGTCCGGGAAGCCTGCCCAGGCGCTGGCGGCCTTTCGCGAGGCCCTGCGCATCAATCCCGCCGACACCCACACCCGCATGCTGGCGGACATCCTGGCCCAGCGGCCTATTTTGGAAGAGCCGGTTACGGGGGCCAAACACGGGGAGAAGGGTGGACGGCGCAGCGCCTCGCGCCTGGAAAAGACCGCCCGGGCCGAACGGGAGGCGTTTGTGGCCGAGAGTGGCAGGCCGCCTCGACCAACGGGACCGTTTCGGCTGGTGATCGACGCCGGGCATGGCGGTCCGGATGCCGGAGGCGTCGGGGCCTCGGGGCTTCGGGAGAAGAACGTGACCCTGGACCTGGCGCTGCAAACGGCCCGGGAGATTCAGGGGGCGGGAACCGGCATGGCCATCTTTTTGACCAGGATGTCGGACATCCGCCTGTCCACGGCAGCCCGGGCGGCCTGCGTCGACCTGTATGCGGCGGACCTTTTTTTGTCCCTGCATGCCCCGAGTGTGGACGATGCCGCCGTATCGGGGGTGCATCTCTTCACCCGGCAGGGGGGAGGCGGGCCAGACGCCGTGGCCCAGGCCGTGGCCGCATTTGAAAACCGTCTGGCCGGGGCGGTTCCGGGTTTCCCCCGGGCCGGGCATCACGGCGTTGAGGCGGGGCTTGTGCGGGACGGCATGGCCAGGCGGCAGGACGTGGACAGCGCCCGCTATGCCGCCATCCTGGAAAAAGGCATGGGCGGCGGGCCGTTTTCCGGAAAGGGCGGCGTGGCGGCCGCCGGGCTGTCGCTTTTGGACGCCGTGGACGCCCCGGCGGTCTTTGCGGCCATGGGGTTTGTCTCCAACGCCAAGGACGCGGCCGTGTTGGCCGATGCCGACCGCCGCAACGAACTGGCCGGTTCCCTGGCCCGGGCGATCCTTTCTGCGTCCCGCGCCGCCGGGGGGAATGCGCCGGGGTAGTGTCGCGGCCCGTGACGAACACGCCTTTCGCTGACGCCGCGCGGGCCTCGGCTTGGGTGGCGGCGCGTATGGAGCCAAAGGAAATACGTCAAGGCCTTGCCTGCATCCCTGCATGGGGCTACATTGCGCCATTCGTGTGAAAGGGCGTGCGCATGGGCATTGGCGAACGAAACTGGACCATCCCCAATCTTCTGACCATCTTCAGGGTGCTTTTGACCCCTGTGTTCGTGGTGCTTTTCATGCAGGAGCGGCTCTTTTCGGCGCTTCTGACCTTTGGCGTGGCCGGTCTCACCGACGCTTTGGATGGGACCATCGCCCGCGTACTGCATCAACGCTCCCGGCTTGGGGCCATGCTCGATCCCCTGGCGGACAAGATCCTCCTGGTCACCTCGTTCATCTGCCTGGCAATCAAGGGTTGGATTCCGGATTGGCTGGCCGTGGTGGTAGTCAGCCGGGATGTGATCATCGTGGGCGGATTGGCGGTGTTGTCGTTTTCCGGGGTGGACGTGAAGGAGCGCATCCGGCCGTTGATGATCAGCAAGATCAACACCACAGCCCAGATGCTTCTGATTCTGGCCGTGCTCGGCGGGCGGGCCTTTTTTGGGAACGGGGACGAAGCGGCGTTGATCCTGGCCCAACACGTTCTTGTCGGAACCGTGGCCGTATTGTGCGTGGTGTCCGGGGCGCTCTATATTTTCAAGTGGTTCGGCTCGTTCCCGGAGGACGGCAAAAACGGCAATGGCGGATAGGCCGCCGCCCCATGGCGGCCATGGCGCACATGGAAAAAGCCCCGGAATCGGCGATTCCGGGGCTTTTTGATCTGGCGCCGCTCTCGCGGGCTATTTCTTCTCAGCCGGTTCGTCGTCTTTTTTCGGGGTCACGTCGATCTCTTCCGGCTCGGTGGTGGCCTTCTTGAAATTCTTGATGGCCTTGCCCATGCCGGCTCCTATTTCGGGGAGCTTGTTGGCGCCGAAAATTACCAGTATGATGACTAAGATGATGAGCAGTTCCGGGATTCCGATTCCAAACATGCGGCGCCTCCAGCGTATGACGTGAGGCAGGCTATACACGCGCCATTCCGGCAGGTCAAGAAACCGCCCCTCCCGCAGGGCGGCCCCGGCCGATGGGGCGACTTATGTGGAGGGGCCATGTCCGGCGTGGTACGCGCGCTTCCCGGGCGGCAATGCCGATACTTCGTCCGGGGGCGCTGTTTTCTTTCGGAACACCAAAATCCCGGCCTCGATCAGAAGGTGCGCTGCGGCGTTTTTTTGCGCCTGTGCGAGGCCTTTGACGAGCACGTGCAACGCGCCGACGCCTTCGGGTTGGACGAAGCCGCCGCCGCCCACATCTGGAATGAACGGTTTCCCCGGTTGCTTGGCCGGGAAGGGTGTTGCCGGGATTACCAACCCGGTGATAGTGACGCCTTTCTCGGGTGCGTGCATGCCGAGGGCGACATCTGTCTGCGGGCCATGCCGCCGTGTCCCGGCCAGTGCCCGCACTATGTCCTTTTCCGCGAACCTTCGACCAATGGATGACGCCGTGCCCACACAAGATCCCCGAGCCCCTGCCTTGAGCATCTATTTTCCCTGCATGCATGCCGGGCTTTTGCCGACGCGCCTTGCGGGAGCCGCCGCCTTTTTCGATCCCGGTCTGGCCACGGCCTCCCCGGACTCCGGGGAGACGCTGTATCGTCCGGCGGATCTGCCCCTGGACCAGGCCTCTCTGATGGCCGCCATCGGGCAATATGAGGCCCTGGAGCGGGAGGTCAAAAACCCCCGTGAGCTGGATGCCTTTTTTTCCACGCGGTTCGAGGATATTTTCCCCGAAAGCTCCCGGGGCATCGAGGACGCCCTGCGCGACCGGATGACCCCCGGCCGCCCGAAGGCCTCCCGGGCCGGGGCCGTCAAGGCCCAACTCGGGCTGTGCCTGGCCTGGCGGATGGAGGAGAAGATCCTGGAATTGTCGGGCCTTGGCGGCGGAGTGGATCAGTCGATGCGCGAGTTCGCCGAAAACCTCGGGCTGTCCGACGAGGATGCGGACGAGTTGCCCCCGGGGCTCCTGGAAGGGACCGGGTTGACGGATAAAAAGACCTTGGCCGGAGAGTTTTGTGGTCCGTGGCGGCCGCTTCTGGACGCCATGCTGCGGTTTCTTCCCGGGCATGCCGCCCTGGTGATCACCGAGGCCCGGGTGGCCGACGCCTATGCCGAGGCGGGCCAGCTGGACGGGAGCGGAGCGACCCCAAAAGCCGGGGCGTTCGTCCCCGAGGCCTTTGCCGACCTGTTTACGGCCGTGTCCCTGCCCGGATGGCGACTGCTTCTGGACAACCGGCCGCGCCCCGAATCCCCCTGGCTTGATGCCCTAAGAACCGTCCTTGTCCCCGTCACCTGGGAGGAATGATCGTGCGTTACGTGTGCTCGCCCCTGGCCGTTCCGGCCGAACTCTCGGCCATTCGCGGGGTCGTTTTCGACTGTGACGGCGTTTTGGTGGATTCTCTGGACGCCAACCGCATGTATTACAACCTCATTCGGGAACGCATGGGACTTTTGTCCATGACCCCCGAGGAAGAGCAATACGTCCACGCCCATTCCGTGACCAAGTCCATGGCCCGGATCATCCCCCCGGATCGCCTGGAGGAGGCGGACGCCATCCGACGCGGATTCGATTACCGGGACATCATGCCCTACGTCTATCTTGAGCCGGGTCTGCGGGAGCTTTTGGTCCTTTTGCGCCAGAAAAACGTGCGCATGGGGATTTTGACCAATCGCACCAACACCATGGACCTGGTTCTGGAGACGTTCGACCTGTCGCTGTTCTTTTATCCGGTGGTGACCGCCGGGCGCATCAGCCACCCCAAGCCGTGCCCCGAGGGCCTGCACCGCATCCTGGCCGCCTGGGAGCTGTCGGCGCCGCAGGTGGCCTACATCGGGGACACGGCCCTGGATGAGCGGGCCGCCCGGGCGGCCGGCGTTCCGTTTTGGGCCTACAAGAACCCGGCCCTTCTGGCCGCCATGCACATTCCCAATTTCGACAGCCTGCGCCAGTGCCTGCGTAAGGCCCTGCCCGATCCCGGGGCCTGAGGCGCGAAGGCGGCAATTCCGGCCAGGCCGGACCGGATCGCCAGGACTCGGGGCCTGGGCCGCCGTCACGCACGGCGGAGAACGGCGGGCTGGGCGAGTGGACCTCGCTTCGGGATGAAAAATCCCCTTGATTTGCCGGGTGTGCTGTGCCACCTTTCAGGCAGAGGGCGCGTTCGACGTCAGACGCGTGCCTAAAGGAGCGGCAATGCAGATAGTCGGTCTTTTTTTCCGGGCGGTGGCGCTTGTTCTCGACACCGTGCTCATGCTGTATTTCTGGGTGGTGATCATCTCGGCCCTTTTAACCTGGGTCAAGCCCGATCCCTACAACCCCATCGTCCGATTTCTGTACGCCATCACCGAGCCGGTCTATTATCGCATCCGTCGCCTGGCGCCCTTTCTCGTGGTAGGAGGCTTCGACCTGACTCCCATCGTGGTTATTTTGGCCATTCAGTTCTTGCGCAGCTTCCTGGTGCCGGCCCTGATGGTCGTGGGGTTGTCCGGGCCGCCCATGTAAGGGGACGCACGCGACGTGACCATCTCCAAAAGTGACCTGCTGACGCACACGTTTTCGAAAAAACTTTTCGGTTACCGGCCTGCCGAGGTCGATGCAACCCTGCGCGAGGCGGCCGAGACCCTGGACCGTCTGGCCGGGGAACGTGCCGAACTTCTGCGCCGGATCGCGGAGATGGAACGGGATTTACGGGAGTACAAGGAGCGCGAGGCTACCTTGCGCGACACCCTCATGACCACCCAGACCATTGTGGTGGACATGAAGGAGAAGGCCCGCACCGAGGCCGTGGCTCTGGTGGACGAGGCCAGACGTCAGGCCGAGGAGCTGGCCGAGGCGGCCAAACGTCGCGTGGCCGGGGAAAACGCCCGCATCGAGGCGCTTTACCGGCAACGCGAGCGCTTCGAACAGCAGATGCGCGACCTGCTGTTGGCCCATGCCCGGCTTTTGAACGCCCCGGACGAGGGTCGGGAACGCGACCCCCTGGACGGCGCCCGGGCCTTGGCCGGGGAGCAGGGCGGCGAGATGGCGGGCGGGGACTTTTTGTTTGGCGAGGAATCGGCATGACCGGGCCCTCGCCGACGTTCATTGCCCGGCAGGGGCCGGAGAGATGGACCGTCCTGGTCTGGGCCAAGCCCGGCGGGTCGGTGGACGCCGTGGACGGCGTCCTGGACGGACGGCTTATGGTCAAAGTTCGGGCCAAGGCCGTGGACAACAAGGCCAACCAGGCCGTGGCGGCCATCTTGGCTAAGCGCCTGGGACTTCGGGCCAGACAGGTGGAAGTGGTGTCGGGGTTGACCGGCCGTCGCAAGACGGTGGCGGTCACGGCCCCGGAGGAACCCGACTGGAGCGTCCTGGCCTCAGGCCGGGGATGCTTCGCAACTCCAAGCGGAAAGGGAGACAGGACCATGGAAGCACGCGATCTGGAGCTCATTTCCATGCACGGCGAGAATGACGCGGAACTCAAGGCCCTGTACGAGGAGCACGTATCGTACGAGAAGATCCTGGAGAAACTGGAAAACAAACCCTATCTCACCCCGGCCGAGGATCTGGAAGTCAAAGAGATCAAAAAGAAGAAGCTGGCCGGGAAGACCAAGCTGGAAGCCATCCTCAAGAAATACAGAAATACCGAGGAGAATTGACATGGAATTGAGTGGGGCGCAAATCCTTCTGGAATCCTTGCGCAGGGAAGGGGTTGATGTCGTCTTCGGGTTTCCCGGCGGCGCGGTGATCGATATCTATCACCAACTGCCCAACTATCCGATCAATCACGTTTTGGTACGCCACGAGCAGGGGGCCATTCATGCCGCCGACGGCTATGCCCGGGCCTCGGGCAAGGTCGGCGTATGCCTGGTAACCTCCGGTCCCGGGGCCACCAACACCGTGACGGGCATCGCCACCGCCTACATGGATTCCATTCCGGTCGTGATTTTCACCGGGCAGGTTCCCACCCCGCTCATCGGCAACGACGCGTTTCAGGAAGTGGATATTGTGGGCATCACCCGCTCCTGTACCAAACACAACTACCTGGTCAAAGACGTGACCAAGCTGGCCCACACCATCAAGGAGGCCTTCTATCTGGCCTCCTCGGGGCGGCCGGGGCCGGTCCTGGTGGACATCCCCAAAGACGTGCAGCAGGCCGTGACCGAATACAAGTATCCGAAAACCATCAAGATGCGCAGCTACAACCCCACCATCGAGCCCAACGTCAAGCAGGTTCGCAAGGTGGCCGACCTTATCGCCAAGGCCAAAAAGCCCATCATCTACGCCGGGGGCGGGGTCATCTCCTCCAATGCTCATGAGGAACTGACCTGGCTGGCGCGCACCTTGAAGATCCCGGTCACGGCCACGCTCATGGGCCTGGGCTGCTTTCCCGGCGACGATCCCCTGTGGCTGGGGATGCTCGGCATGCACGGCACGTTTGCGGCCAACCACGCCATCAACAACGCCGACCTCATCCTGGCCATCGGGTCGCGTTTCGACGACCGGGTCACGGGAAAAATCAGCGAGTTCGCCAAAAAAGCCACCATCGTGCATATCGACGTGGACCCCACCTCGATTCAGAAAAACGTCCTGGTGCATGTCCCCGTGGTTTCGGACTGCCGGGCCTTCCTTCTGGCCCTCAACCGGGAAATGGCCCCCCGCCTGGACGAGGGCACGGCCACGCCGTCCCATGACAAATGGCTGACCCAGGTGGAAGAGTGGGCGACCGAGCACCCGGTCACCTATTCCCACGAAGGCCCGGCCATCAAGCCCCAGGCCGTGGTGGAGACCATCTACAAGCTGACCGGGGGCAAGGCCATCATCACCACCGAGGTGGGCCAGAACCAGATGTGGGCGGCCCAGTTTTACCGCTACCACACCCCGCGCACGTTTTTGAGTTCCGGGGGCCTGGGGACCATGGGCTACGGGTTTCCGGCGGCCATCGGGGCCCAGATGGCCTTTCCGGACAAGCTGGTCATCGATGTGGCCGGGGACGGCTCCATCCAGATGTGCATCCAGGAGCTGGCCACGGCCGTGTGCTACGGGCTGCCCGTGAAGATCGTGATCTTAAATAACGGCTATCTGGGCATGGTCAGGCAGTGGCAGGAGCTTTTCTACGCCAAGAACTACTGCGCCACCTGCCTGGATGTGGCCCCGGACTTCGTGAAGCTGGCCGAAGCGTACGGCGCGGCGGGATATCGGGTCACGGACCCGGCCGAGGTGGAGAAGACCTTGAAAGAGGCCTTCGCCCTGCCCCGGACGGTCATCGTGGACATCGTCGTGGACCGGGAGGAGAACGTCTATCCCATGGTCCCGGCCGGTAAGCCCTTAACCGAAATGCTTCTGGTCTAGGGAGGCCACGTCATGCGTCACATCATTTCCATTCTCGTGGAGAACGAGCCGGGCGTCCTGTCCCGGGTGGCCGGGCTTTTCAGCGGCCGGGGATTCAACATCGAGACCTTAAACGTGGCCCCGACGCTGACCCCCGGGCTTTCGATCATGACCATCACCACCCACGGCGACGAACAGATCATCGAGCAGATCATCAAACAGCTGCGCAAGCTGGTGACCACGCTGAAGGTTGTCGACTTAAGCGAGGCCAGCTCCGTGGAGCGGGAGATGATGCTTTTGCGGGTGGATGCCGAGGGGACCAAGCGGGCCGAGATCCTTCGCATCGTGGACATCTTCCGGTGCAAGGTGGTGGACGTCAGCCCCGACGAGCTCATCATCGAGGTCACCGGGGAGCAGGGAAAACTGACGGCGCTGATCAATCTGTTGCAGCGCTACGGCATCAAGGAAGTGGCCCGGACAGGGGCCGTGGCCCTGCGCCGGGGCATGCAGGGATAACCGCGCGATCCGGACGGCCCGGTGCAGGCGACCGCTTTACAGGAACAGGCGTTTTACACTACGGACCCAATCCACGACGGACGAAACGGCGCCCGGCGCGACATACGGTCGGCGCCGCCTGATTTCTCCGACACATTTCCATGCCGGGGGGGGAGAAACCTCCCCCGGGCCATGATTTGACCAAAGGAGCGACAATGAAGATTTACTACGACCAGGATGCGGACCTCTCCCTTTTGGCCAACAAGACCGTGGCCATCATCGGCTACGGCAGCCAGGGGCACGCCCACGCCCTGAACCTGCGCGATTCCGGCGTGAACGTGGTCATCGGCCAGCGTCCCGGCGGGGCCAACTGGCAAAAGGCCAAGGAAGACGGGTTCTCCCCGGTCAGCGCCGGGGATGCGGCGGCCCAGGCCGACGTGATCATGATCCTTGTGCCTGACCAGACCCAGCGGAGCCTGTATGAAAACGAGATCAAACCCAACCTGACGGCGGGCAAGATGCTCATGTTCGCCCACGGCTTCAACATCCACTTCGGCCAGATCGTGCCCCCGGCGGACGTGGACGTGGCCATGTGCGCCCCCAAGGGCCCGGGCCATCTGGTGCGCCGGGTGTACACCGAGGGCGCAGGCGTGCCCAACCTCATCGCCGTGCACCAGGACGCCACGGGCAAGGCCACGGAGATGGCCCTGGCCTACGCCAAGGGCATCGGCGGCACGCGCGGCGGCGTCCTCACCACCACGTTCAAGGAAGAGACCGAGACGGACCTCTTCGGCGAGCAGGCCGTGTTGTGCGGCGGCGTGTCCGAATTGATGAAGGCCGGTTTCGAGACCCTGGTGGAGGCCGGATACCAGCCGGAAATCGCCTATTTCGAGTGCCTGCATGAAATGAAGCTCATCGTGGACCTCATCTACGAGGGCGGTCTGGCCCGCATGCGCTATTCCATCAGCGACACCGCCGAATACGGCGACTACACGCGCGGCCCCCGCATCGTCACCGACCAGACCCGCCAGGAGATGCGCAAGATACTGAAGGAAATCCAGCAGGGCGAGTTCGCCCGGGACTTCATCCTGGAAAACGCCGCAGGCAAGCCGCATTTTCTGGCCATGCGGCGCATCAATGCCGAGCACCTCATCGAGAAGGTGGGCGGCAAACTGCGCGGCATGATGAGCTGGCTGAAAAAGTAGGCTCGACAACGCGGGCCGGGCCTGGCGGTGCGGCCTTGGAGGGGCGCCATGGAGTGCTTGTCTCGAATCTGCCGCGTGGCGGTGACCTTTTCTTTGCTGGTCATGGCGGCGGCGATGGGCCTGGACGGCGGGGTCTGGAGCATGGCGGCGTTGGCCGCCCCGGAAGGGACGCCCGACGCCCCTGCCGCGCCGCCTGCGGAGACGGCGCCCCCCCCGGTCGAGGAGCTGTCTTTTTTCCAGTGGATGGAAAAGGCCCAGGCCGGGGATCTTGAAGCCCAGTGCAACGTCGGCGTGTTCTACGTCAACGGCCAGGGCGTCCCCCGGGACTATCCGGAAGGCCTGATCTGGCTGTACCGGGCGGGCAACGCCGGATTTTCCCATGCCCAGTTCCTGCTGGCCGGGCTGTACAGCCAGGGATTCGGAACCACCCCTTCCGATCCCTTCCGGTGCTGGTTTTGGGCCGCGCTGGCGGCGTCCAGCCAGGACATCCCCGACGAAGATCGCCGGTTGGCCGTAAAGATGATGGCGGCGGGGGAGAAGGAGTTGTCCGCCCAGCATCTGGCCTCGGTGCAGAAAATGGCCAAGGAGTGGAGCCTGGGGCGGGCGGCCGCGCCACGCTGAACATACGTGTCATGATGGACCGCCGCCTGGGACGGGCAGATCTCGCCTGGCCTTGCGGCGGTTTTTTCGTTTCGGGCAGGGAAGGGAACATGGTTGTTTTTCCGATATGCTTTATTGCGTCGCCTGGGCGCCCTCCACGCCCCGGCGCACGGGTGCGTGGGCTGGCGGTGCGCCTGCTGCTGGCGGCGTTTCTCCTGATGCCGTCGGGAGCTTACGCGGTGGCCGGAAAAATCGACACCTCCTCCTTCACGGCCTACTATGCGGCCCAGAGCAAGACCCTGCATGCCCACCTGGGCAAGGTGGTGGACGCCTATGCCGATTTTTCCCGGCGCGGGGCGGTGGGGCCCATGAAGGACGTGCTGGCCGCCCGGGGGACGCTTGTGGCCTGCTGGGAGCTTTTCCTGAATGCCGGAGACATGGTGTATCTCTATAACCGCCTCGATCCATCCTGTGAAAAATCCGTGAAAGACGTGGGGTCATTGATGCGAACAGGATTGTCCGTGGTGTCCGGAAAGATCGAGAAGGAATTGCAGTGGCTTGATGTGACGGTGAAAAATCTGAACGGACAGCCGGTGGCCGCTGAAATCGCCGCCGCCGCCACGGATTTTCGCGAGACGGCCGCCGCGTTGCGCCGCTTTTCGGTGGATTTCGCCAAACCCGTCACGCCTGCCGGGACGTCCGCCGCCAAGCCGGGCGGGTCAAGCGGGGCGGGACGGCCCGGCGACCTTTCGGGCGCTTCCGGCCCGCGCGCGCCGAGCAGTCCGTCGGTCCCGGCCGTGAACATGGGCGGCAAGGCCCCCTGATGCCGTCGTTCGACCCCTTTTTTCCCGACCGCTTCGGCTATGCAGCCGGAATCCTGACCACCGTGGCCTTTTTGCCCCAGGTGATCAAGACCTATGCCTCCAGGTCCGCCCGGGACATTTCGCTTCCCATGTACGTCATTTTCACCATCGGAATCCTCTTGTGGCTGGTCCACGGCCTGCTTGCCGTTTCCGGACCCGTGGTGGCCGTGGGCAGCGTGGGGCTCGTGTTGTCCCTGTCCATGGTGGTCATGAAGGTTGTTTTCGGCAGGGGAAAGCGGTAGGGCTCGGCCGGACGCGCCAAATGGGCAGCGAGGCGCCCGATGGGCGTGAGGGATCGTTTTCTCTCTTTAGCAGCATGATTTTTCTTGTTCAGTTGTTAAATATTTGTTAGTGGATTCTGTGTTTTCGGAGAACGCCGAACGCGGGAAGAAGCGGGATGGGTAGGCTTTGCCTTCGTCCCGAGGCCTGTTTGGGCTGCATGCCGACAGCGATGTTTCCCGGAGATGGCCGCACCGTGTTTTGTAGAACGCAGGTATTGATTTCCGTGTCCGTTGCATGCACTGTCCGCCTTTTTCCACTGTCAGCGGGAGTTTTTTCCATGTCCATTGCCGAAAAGATGCGTGAGATCGCCTCCCTGGTGGGGCCGGAGCATGTCTACCGTACCGTATACGACGAGGATCTTCGCGTCCTGGTTCCGGGAAAGGAAGACATCAATGCGGAGATCCTGGACACCTTTTCCCGGATCGACTTCACGGACAAAAGTGTTGTCGACCTGGGCTGCAACTTCGGATTCTTCACCTTCTATGCCGCCCGGCTGGGCGCCCGCCAGGTGGTGGGGGTGGATCGCGAGGAGGGGGTGTTGCAGGGATGCGAGGTGTTAAAGGATTACTTTAACTCTCCGGTCAGCTTCGAGGCCCACGACATCTACGATCCGGCCTGCACCCTGCCGGAGCGGACCTTCGACATCGCCATGCTCGTGGAATTCATCGGCAAGACCTTCATTCTGGAGAACCGGATCGCGCCCACCCTGGGGTTTCTGGAGAAACTCTCGGAGCGGGAACTCATCGTGTCGGTGCAAAAGATCTACTGGATCAGAAAGGAACTGGGAACCACGCCCGAGGCCCTGCGCGGCGTCTATACCGACAGGTACGTGCGGGACGGATCGTTTTATCTGCTGGACTACGTACAGGACTTTTTCGCCCCGCGCTGGCGCATGGAGCCCATCTCGGAATTAAACGGGGAGTACGAAAAGCCCCGCAAGCTCCTGCGGTTCGTGCGGGCCTAAGCGGGATACTCCCGCCAAAGGCTAGTCCGCCTTCCACAAGGTCTGGGCCGGGGTGAAGGCCGCCTCGAGCTCGGGGCTGATGGCGATAAGGACCGTCGTGCCCACTCGGGACAGGCGCACATGACTGGCCGGATCGAGTCCGGCCCGCCGGGCCTCGCCTTCCCACCGCTCCATTTCCCCGCACAGCATGTCCTCGAATTCCGGGCGCGTCTCGCCCGGCCCGTCAAAACTGGACATGACCGTCCAGCCGTCTCCGTCTTGTCCGTCGTTCATGTCGTGTCCTCTTTCCAGCCGTGCATGAGGTCGTGGGCGATGCCCAGGCGGTCCAGGATGCGGGCCACCACAAAATGCACCAGGTCGTCGATGGTTGCGGGCCGGTGATAGAAGCCCGGCGCGGCGGCCAGGATCTCCGCCCCGGCCTCGTTTGCCGCCAGCATGTTTTTCAGATGCGTCCGGTTGAAAGGCGTTTCGCGCGGCACAAGGATCAGGGGACGGCGTTCCTTGAGGCAGACGTCGGCGGCCCGGTGGATGAGATTCGAGCCCAGGCCCGTGGCGATGGCCGCCAGGGAGGCCATGGAGCAGGGGCACACCACCATGCCCGAATGCCGCCAGGAACCGCTGGCCGGACCGGCGTCCAGCTCGTTTTGGCGGTAGACCGCGTGGGCCATGCCCGACAGCTCGGCGGCCGATACCGCAGACTCCAGGGAAAGGACCAGCCGGGCCGCATCGGACAGGATGAGATGCAGCTCCACGCCGGACGCCCGGGACAGTTCCCGGGCCAGGGACACGGCATAGGGCATGCCGCTGGCCCCGGTGACGGCCAGGACCACGCGGCGGATCATGGGATGGCTCCCGGGCGTGTCCGATGCGGAGAATGGGTCATGGCTGTCTTTTTGCGTTCCTTTTCATGCATTTCACGTTCACGCCGCTAGGCCACGTCCCACTCCGGCCCGGCCGGGGTGTCCATGACCTCCACGCCCAGCGCCGAAAGCTCGTCCCGGATGGCGTCCGAGCGGGCGAAATCCTTGTTCTTGCGGGCCGCCTGCCGTTCGGCGACAAGCGCCTCCACCTTGGCGGCGTCGATGCCTGTGCGGCGCAGACGGCTGGCCTTGAGCCGGGCCTTGAACTCGGCCGGGTCCGTGCCGAAGACCCCGAGCACGGCGGCGTATCCGGCCATGTCGGCCAGAAACCGGCGGCACAGGTCGGGCACGTCCTGGCACTTGGCCAGGGCCTTGTCCTCCAAGACCCGGTTGACGAGCCGGGCCATGCCGAAGACATGCCCCAGGGCGGCGGCGGTGTTCAGGTCGTCGTCCATGGCCGCCGTAAAGCCGGATTCCAGCCGGGCCATCTCCGGGGCGATGTCGGCCGGAAGGGCGCTGCCGGACCACTTGGTGCGGGCAAGGGCCGCCTGGGCCGTCTCCAGGGCGGCGTAGACGCGGCGGATGCCTTTTTCGGCCTCGTCCATGGCCTCGCGGGAATAGTCCAGGGGGCTTCGGTACTGGGCTGAGACCAGGAAAAAGCGCAGCACCTCCGGGAGATATCCGGCAAAGATGTCGCGCAGGGTGACGAAGTTGCCCAGCGACTTGGACATCTTTTCGGTATTGATGCGCACGAAGCCGTTATGCACCCAGAACCGGCAAAAGTCCCGGCCAAGGGCGGCCTCGCTCTGGGCGATCTCGTTTTCGTGGTGGGGAAAGATCAGATCCTGGCCGCCGCCGTGGATGTCCAGGGGCAGATCCAAAAGCCCCTCGCTCATGGCCGAGCACTCCAGGTGCCAGCCCGGACGGCCTTTTCCGAAGGGGCTGTCCCACATGGGTTCGCCGGGCTTGGCCGCCTTCCACAGGGCGAAATCCAGGGGGTCTTCCTTTTCCTCGCCGGGCGCGACCCGCGCTCCGGAGCGCAGATCCTCCACGTCGCGGCCCGAGAGCTTGCCGTAGCCCGGAAAGGACCGCACCCGGAAATAGACGTCGCCAGACGGCGTGGCGTAGGCGTGGCCCTTGTCGATCAGGCGCTGGGCCAATTCCAGCATGGGCGTGATGTAGGCCGTGGCCCGGGGTTCGGCGTCGGCGCGCAGTATCCCCAGGGCGTCCATGTCCTCGTGAAAGGCGGCGATGTATTTCTCGGCCACAGCCTCGGGCGGAATGCCCTCGGTGTTGGCCCTTTTGATGATCTTGTCGTCCACGTCCGTGAAGTTGCGCACGAAACGTACGGCAAGGCCCTGGCTGCGCAGGTAGCGCACCAGGACGTCGAAGACCACGCAGGAGCGGGCGTGGCCGATATGGCACAGGTCGTAGGCCGTGATCCCGCACACGTACATGTTGACCTGTCCGGGAATGCGGGGGGTGAAGACCTCTTTGGAACGGGTCTGGGTATTGTAAAGCTGCATGGGCTTCTCCGGTCGAAGGGGTGTTTTGTCAAAGCAAAGGGGGCAGGCAAAGTCAAGTGCGTCCCGGCCGGGCGGCGGCAGGGCAGGGGCGCATCCGGCGAACCGGCCGTCAGGTTCGTCGCCCGCCGACGTTTTGCCAGGAGCGGGCGTGGATCATCTTTTTTCGCCGAAGGCCAGTTCAATGGTCCGGGCTGCCGGCGGGCGGGTAAAAAGGCTCACCAGGGGGACGATCGCAAAGGGCGCGATCATGGCCGCGCTCGAGGCGATGGGCGATTTGGCCGGGCCCAGGATGAAAAAGAGCCCGATGTTGACCACAAGCCCCGTGGCCATGCCCGCCTTGACCCCGGCCTTGGTGGCCCCTTTCCAGAACAGGCCGTAGAGGTAGGGGGCCATGAAGGCCCCGGCCACCGCGCCCCAGGACAGGGACATGAGCGTGATGATGATGTCGAAGTCGTAGCGGGCGATGACGTAGGAGATGACGATGAAAAGCGCCGAAAGCACGCGGATGAGGCGGACTGAGGCCTTGTTGGAGATCTCGGGGTTGACGTGGCCCTTGTACAGGTCGATGGCCACGGCCGAGGCCGAGACCAGGACCAGGGAGGACAGGGTGGACATGGAGGCCGAGAGCACCAGGAGCAGGATCAGCGCCATGAGCGCCTCGGGCAGATTGTTTTTGAGCATGTCCGGGATGAGCCGGTCGAAGTTGGCCGCGCCGGACGGGGAAAGCGGCGGGGCGTCGTAGAACAGATGCGACATGGACCCGGTGAAATAGGCCGCAAACCCGATGATCAGCGCAAACACGCAGGTGGCCAGGGCGGCCTTGGTGATCACCGATTCGTCTTTGATGGCATAGAACTTCTGCACCATCTGGGGCAGCCCCCAGGTTCCGAATGAGGTCATGAACACCAGGGCGCACAATAAAAGCGTGCCGGGTTGTTTTTCAATCGGCACATGCAGGAGGTGTTTGACCGGGATGGCTTCCAGCACCTCGGAAAGGCCGCCGCCCTTTTGCACCAGCAGGTAGACCATGACCATGGACCCGCCGATCATGATGATGCCCTGGACGAAATCCGTGAAGGCGATGGCGAAATAGCCGCCGAGCACCAGATACAGGCCCGTGATGCCGATCATGATAAGCAAGGCCGTGTCGAAGGAGATGTTGAAATTGGCCTCGAAGAGGTAGCCCAGGCCCTTGAAGACCGAGGCCGAGTAGGGGAGCAGAAAGACGAAGATAATAAGCGCGCTGATGATCTTCAAGTATTTTCCGTCGTAACGCTCCTGCAAAAATTCCGGCATGGTCATCACGTCGAGGTTCTTGGTCATGCGCCGGGTGCGTTTGCCGAGCACCAGCCAAGCCATAAGCGACCCGAACACGGCATTTCCGGCGGCGATCCATAGAGCGTTGAGACCATAGGCCCAGCCGAGCTTTCCGGCGAACCCGATGAACAGCACGGCGGAAAAGTAGGTCGTGCCGTAGGCCACGGCCGACACCCAGGGACCGATGCTGCGGCCGCCCAGAAAAAAATCGTTTAAGGACGTGGTGCGGCGCATGCCCCACACGCCGACCCCGATCATGAAGGCAAAAAAGACGCACAATAAAATAATGGCGAACATGAAAAGCCACGCTCCCGGATTCTGTGCCTCCCGGCGCGGCGGTTCGCGCGGGGCGGGGGGTTGTCCCGGCCGCAGGCCCGCCTGCGGCCGGGATGGCGGATGCTATTTCATGGCCTCGGGAAACATCTCGCCAGCCAGCTCGCGCAGTTTGTATTTCTGGATTTTGCCGCTGGCGGTGATGGGATAGCTGTCCACGAAGGCCACGTATTTCGGAATCTTGTGCCAGGCGATCTGGCCCCGGCAGTAGTCGCGCACGTCCTCGGGGGCCAAGGTCGCGCCTTTTTTCAGGATGATGAAGGCCCCCACCTCCTCGCCGTACTTGCGGCTGGGAACGCCGGCCACCTGCACGTCGGAGACGCCCTCCAGGGTGTAGAGGAACTCTTCGATCTCCCGGGGATAGATGTTTTCGCCGCCCCGGATGATCATGTCCTTGAGGCGTCCGGTGATGGCCAGGTAGCCGTTTTCGTCCATGGTCCCCAGGTCTCCGGACTTAAGCCAGCCGTCAGGGGTGATGGCCTTGGCCGTGGCCTCGGGGTTGTTGTAGTAGCCCTTCATGAGCGAATACCCCCGGCAGCAGACCTCGCCCTGCACCCCATGGGGCGCCTCCAGGCCGGTTTCGGGATCGCGCACGCAGACCTCGATGTGCGGCAGGGCCTTGCCCACGGACTCCACCCGGTAGTGCAGGGGATCGTCGGGGGTGGTCTGGGTCATGACCGGGGAGTTCTCGGTCAGGCCGTAGCAGATGGTGATCTCCTTCATGTACATCAGGTCCATGACCTGGCGCATGACCTGGATGGGGCAGGGCGAACCGGCCATGATGCCCGTGCGCAGGCATGAGAAGTCGAACTTTTTAAAGAGCTTGTGCTCCAGCATGGCGATGAACATGGTGGGCACGCCGTAGACCGCGGTGCACCGCTCCTGGTCGATGGAGGACATGACCCCGATGGGGTTGAAGGCCTCAACAAAGACCATGGCCGCCCCGTGGTTGACGCAGGCCATGACCCCCAGCACGCATCCGAAGCAGTGGAAAAGCGGCACCGGCAGACAGACCCGGTCCTTGGGCGAGAAGCGCTGCCTTTGCCCGATCCAGTAGCCGTTGTTGACCACGCTTTTGTGGGAGAGCATGACCCCCTTGGGAAAGCCCGTGGTGCCCGAGGTGTACTGCATGTTCACCACGTCGTCGGGATGCAGGGTGGCCTGGCGCCCGGCGTACTCCTCGTCCGTGACCATGCGCGCCATGCCCAGCACCTCGGGGATGTTGTACATGCCGCGGTGTTTTTCGTGGCCCAGGAAGAAGACGCGTTTCAAATGCGGGAAGGTGGTGCTTTTGATGCGCCCGCGTTCCATGCTGCGCAGTTCCGGGGCCAGATCGTAAAGGATCTGGATGTAGTCCGAGTCGCGAAAGCCGTCGATGATGAAGATGTTCTCGCACTCGGAGTTGGTGAGCAGGTACTTGAGCTCGTTTCTTTTGTAGTTGGTGTTGACCGTGAGCAGGATGGCTCCCATCTTGGCCGTGGCGAACTGCAAGGCCACCCAATAGGGCACGTTGGTGGCCCACACGGCCACCTTTTCGCCTTTTTGCACGCCCAGGGCCATGAGCCCCTTGGCCAGGTCGTCGGTAAGCTTATCGAACTGGGAGTACGTCAGGCGGAAGTCGCGGTCCACATAGACCACGGCCTCATTGTCGGGGTTGGCTGCCGCCGTTTTGGCCAAGAGTTGGCCCATGGTCAGATCGAACAAGGGGGTAACGTCGGACATGGTCGGCGCCTTTATTCCGGGAAATACAGAACGGCGTAGATCTGGGCCGGTTCCGTTCCCGCACAGCCCACATGGTGGGGCACGATGGAATTGAAATAGATGCTGTCGCCGGGGCTCAACAGATGGGTTTCCCGGGCCATGACCACCTCAACCTCGCCGGAAACCACCACGATGAACTCTTCGCCCTCATGAGAGGACAGGGATCTGTCGCACCCCGTGGCCTCAGGCTGCATCTCGATGAAAAACGGCTCCATGTGGCGGTCGGCCTTGCCCGCGCCCAGGGAGTGGAAGGTCAGTCCTTCGCCCTTTTGGGCCGCCCCCGTGTGTAGGACCACATCGTCGCCGCCGCCCAGATCCGCGCAACGCACCAGACAGCAATCGCTGCCCACCTCGTCGTCCATAAAGGTGCCCAGGCGTACGCCGAGAGCCCGCGATACCTTGAGTAGCGGCCCCAGGGAGGGCGTGATGTCGTCCTGTTCGAGGGAGGTGAGAAATTCCAGGGTCAGGCCCGTGCGCTCGGCCATTTCCTCCCGGCTTAAGTCCTGCAATTCGCGGAAGGCCCGGATGCGTTCTCCAAGCTTCTTGTTTTTCATGCGACACCTCGTGGTCATGAGTGTGATGGGAACGTACGCCCGGGTTCCGGTACAGGATATTTCGCCGGGATTCCAGTCCCTTTTTGTCCCTTCCCTTCAATTTTCGCCGATTTCCCTTTGACAACGGAAAAATATTCGGAAAAAGAAAGAGCCTCTCTTTCGCGATCATTTCGCTTTTTCGCCAACCATCCAGCTTGCCACGAGGTGCGGCCATGAACGAGGAAGTGGGTCCGGTTAAGGACATCGCCATGCGACTAGGCGGCATACGCGAGGTCATGGGGTTCTCCCCCGAGGCCTTGGCCGAAAAAACCGGCGTGGATGCTGCAGACGTCCTGGCCTACGAATCCGGAAACCGCGAGATTCCGGTCAGCTACCTCTACAAGGTCGCCCAGGTCTGCAACGTGGATCTGACCACGCTTTTGACCGGCGGCGAGGCCCATCTGCATGCCTATTCCCTGGTCCGGGCCGGACACGGCCTGTCCGTGGATCGGCGCAAGGCCTACAAGTACCTGAGCCTGGCCTACCGGTTCCGCAAACCCGCCATGGAGCCCTTTTTGGTCACGGTTCCGCCCAAACCCGAGTTCGACGTCGAGAGCAACCGGCATCTGGGCGAGGAATTCGTCTACATGCTGCGGGGGCGTCTGGAGATTCGTCTCGGCAGCGACGTCGTGACCATGGAGCCGGGGGACTGTCTGTATTTCGATTCCCGCACCCCCCACGCCATGCGCGGTCTGGACGGCCAGGAGGCCGAGTTCCTGGATGTGATCATCTAAAAAAGCGGCGCGATCCGGGCCGATGGCCCGCCCAATACCGAAACGGAGCCTGACGTGAATACCCCCCAAAAACTGTCCCCGGCCTCCTACCGGGAGTTCCTGGAAACGTTTTCCCTGGACGTCCCGGAAGACTACACCTTCGCCTTTGATTTCGTGGATGCCGTGGCCGCCGCCGAGCCCGCCCGTCCGGCCATGATCCACATCGGCCCCAAGGGAACCCGGCGCGACTACGACATGGCCTATTTCAGCCGCGAATCCAGCCGGATGGCCAACGCCTTCGCCACGCTCGGCATCAAAAAGGGCGACCGGATCATGGTCATCCTGTACCGCCGGGTGGAATGGTGGGTGACCTTTCTGGCCCTGGCCAAGATCGGAGCCGTGCCCGTGCCCTCGCCCAACCTCCTGACCCCCCACGACATCGAATTCCGGGTCAATTACGCCAAGATCAAGGCGGTCATCGCCGAGGACTCCGTCGTGCCCCGGGTCGAGACCGCCCGCCAGTCCTGCCCGGGCCTTGAGGTGCTCATCCAGGTGGGCCCCGCGCCTTTGCCCGAGGGGTGGGCGTCCTTTGCGGAGATCGGGAAATCCGCCGCCATGGCGTTTCCCCGCACGGCCGACTCCCCCCGGCGCGACGATCCCCTTCTGATTTTCTTCTCGTCCGGCACCACGGGCATGCCCAAGATGGTGGTGCATACCAACGCCTATCCCATGGGCCATTTCGTCACCGGGGTTTACTGGCACGACCTTTCTCCCGGGGACATCCACCTGACCCTGGCCGATACGGGCTGGGGCAAGGCCGTGTGGGGCAAGTTCTTCGGCCAGTGGATGGCCGGGGCGGTGGTTTTCGTGTGGGATTTTCGGGGCAAGTTCGTCCCGTCCGAACTCCTGGACGTGGTGTCCGCCAACAAGGTCAGCTCCTTTTGCGCCCCTCCCACGGTCTACCGCTTCCTCATCCGCGAGGATCTGTCCAAGTGGGATCTCTCGCACCTGCGCCACTGCACCACGGCGGGCGAGCTGTTAAACGACAGCGTGTTCCACGCCTGGAAGACGGCCACGGGCATGCCCATCTATGAAGGCTACGGCCAGACCGAAACCTGTCTGCAACTGGCCACCTTCCCGTTTATGACCCCCAAGCCCGGGTCCATCGGCCGCCCCACGCCGGGCTGGGATCTGATCCTGCTCGACGAGCACGGCGAGCCGTGCCCCCCGGGGGTGGAAGGAGAGATCTGCCTGAAGCTCGCCCCGGGCAAAAACCTGGGCCTTTTCACCGGCTATCTGGACGAACCGGAGAAGACGGCCAACGTCATGCACGACGGGGTGTATTATACCGGCGACAAGGCCTGGATGGACGAGGACGGCTATTTCTGGTTCCTGGGCCGCATCGACGACCTGATCAAAAGCAGCGGCTACCGCATCGGCCCCTTCGAGGTCGAGAGCGCGCTGATCACCCATCCGGCCGTGATCGAGGCGGCGGTGACCGGCGTGCCGGATCAGGTGCGCGGCCAAGCGGTGAAGGCCACGGTGGTCTTGTCGTCGGGTTACGAGCCGTCCGACGAGTTGGCCAAGGAGCTGCAAAACCACGTCAAGACCGTGACCGCGCCGTATAAATATCCGCGCATCGTGGAGTTCGTGCCCGAGTTGCCCAAGACCATCAGCGGTAAGATCAAACGGGCCGAGATCCGCAAGATGGACCTGACCCGGGACATGTAGCCCCGCCCCGGAACGCGACAACGCGGCGTCCCCCGTCCCCGGCGGCCTTTGGCCGGGCGGGGGGCGCCTTTTTTGCGGCGGCGGAAAACGTGGACGAATCCTTGGCCTCTTCACGCAGTACGAACACAATAACGCCTTATCCCGGGCCTGACGCCACGTACGCGACCAGGATGTCTGCATGGTCGGCATGCCCCGGGTACAAGCGGAGACACCCCGTCAGCTTTCGTCTTCAGCCAGCACGATGATCTTGTCGCCTGGCGCGAAGGTCACGATTTCCGAACTGGAAGGGTTGAGCCGCACGCCATAGTTGGCGTGCGCATCGTTTGCCGACGCAGCGGCGCGCCAGCCCAGGGCGGTTTCGCCCCGGCGCAAGGCGGCATGAATCACGGTGGCGAATGACACGGGACAACCCTCACGCACATATGCTGCGACCGGCTTGAGGTACAACTCCGATCCCTCGGATCGGAAAAGGTCGCCGAAAACCTGGATCAGTTCGGGATTTTCGCTGACTTGGGCAAGCATCATGCTCAGAAGGCGGTCGCTGACAATGAAATCGTCGGCTCTGGCGGCCTGGGCCAGGGAATGGTTGCGGTCGTCGAGGATCTGGGTGGTGATGGGAAAGCGTCGGCCAAGCCGGTCGGCGATGGCCCGGAGTTGCAGGAGGATGGCCAGCGTTTTTGCATCTGCGCTTTGCAGGGGCAGGCTCGGATCGCTGAAAACCATGACATGGTCGAAATCCTGCGGCGACAGTCCTTCCAGAATCGCCGGGTCCGAAACGTCCGCGGTGCTGGCCGTGACCTGCATGTTTCGCAGGTTTTCCGGGATGGGCGAGCCGTGGGTGATGGCAGAGGTTACAATGACGACCTCCGAACCCGGGGCGGCGTATTCGTCAATGCTTGAGAGAAAAAGCGGGCCGAGATTGTTCCAGCCGAGAATGAGCAGGCGTTCCGGCTTTGCGGGCCGGATCTCTCCGGTTGCAAGGGCGGCTTCATCCACGAGGGGGGATTTCTCGGCCAAAGATATTACGCTGTCGTCCCCGGCGAGGCAGATAAGGTCGTCTCCGGGCCCAAAGATGGTGTTTCCCGGGGGATTGATCCGTATCATTCCTGAGGCCGTTCGAAGCCCCATGGCCGCTCCGTGCCCCATGCCCAGGGCGATGTGGCCATAGGTTTTTCCCTCCAGCCGCGGGTTGGCGTACATGTAGATTTCGTCGCCGGAGAAATCCAGGAGATCGGCGATCACGATGGACAGTCCGGGCTGTCGGCAGGTCTGGGCCATGATCCGGGCGACAATGCCGCCGGCAGGGATGAAGACGGCCCGACCTGCCCCGGCGATGGTCGCGGCGGAGAGGTTGCGGTCGTTGCTCAGAACCGCTGCGATATGCGGCCCCGGGGCCACGTCCGCAAGGTTGTGGGAAAGGGCGAGCACGGTTTTGAGCACCGAGGCGTCCGGATCGTCGCCTTCGTCGGTGATGATGAGGATGGACTTGGCCGCACCGGGGTTGACGATGGTCAGATCGTCCGGGTTCATGGGGTCGCCCGTGCGACAGACCAGGCGTCCGCCCCGGGGTAATTTGACCTTGTCGCGCAGTTCGTCCTCCATCTCCACCTTGTCTTTCCGGGCCATGACGACAATGCGGAAAGAGCCCTGACTTTCGTTGGCCAGGGCCAGTTCCGAAACCACGGAGAAGATGTGCGGCGACCAGCCGAGGATGATGCTGTGGCCTGTCTCGGCCACCAGGGAGCGGCCCTTGCGCAGTTCGTCGAGCTTGGCTTCGAGCCCCGTGGTCAGCACGCCGATGAGGCTGCTGAAGATGAAGACGCCGCCGGCCGTGACCAGCAGCATCAGCATCAGATACGGCCAGTCACCGCTGTCGCCGGCCAATGTTCCGGCGTCGACAAGGCGCATGAGGTTACCCCACATGTGAAGCGGCATGGACTGCGGCTCCGGGGCCAGGTCCAGGGCCATAACCACTATCGAGGCCAGGACCACGATAATGGCGGACACCAGGAACAGTCCCAGAATAAGGGCCCCGGAGCCGCGGGACATGAAGGCGTCAAACTGATAGCGGAATTTATCCCGGGCAGTGATTTTGTGCATACCCACCAATCCTTTGCTGGTCATCCAGCTGTTGCGGATCTGCTGTTGGCCAGATCGTGGATAAACAATTATACATAATAATTATAATACAATTTTCGGTCTCAATAGGGCATAGCCTGTGAGGCTGTCAATAATAAGCTTGATGACTGTTTGTGTTAATAGAAATTAATTTCCGAAGGTGTGTCCGTTTTATGCAGCACGTGTAGGACAGTGATTATGAAAGCAATTATTGTTCACGGGAAATGCAAATTTTGCGTTAGTTATATTGATAATCTGCATCGGATGAAGACAAGCCCGAGGAAATGTTCCATAATGCCAGGATTTTCTGCCGAGTGGGGCGAAAATAAGGCTCGGCAAAGGGCATGTCATGGAGAACCACCCTCTGTCCGCATGGAACCGCAATTCATTGTTCGTTCACCGTGTGCGTTGGCCATGTCCGCGACCCTTCCGGGAATGGTGACAGGCGCAATCCGCCACGCGACCGTGGTTATTTCAGTCCGAAGCGTTTGATCTGGCTCCAGATGGTGGTCCTGGAGATGCAAAGCAGCCGTGCCGCCTCGGATTGGTTGCCCCCGGCGGCGCGCAGGGCCTCCACAAGGCGTTTTTTGCGTATGGCGTCCAGGTCGCCGACGGCGGGGAGGGGGGGCGCCGACGGCGTGGCCGTCTCCTGGGTGATGTCGTTTGGCAGGTCGCCAGGCTCCAGGACATCGCCCCGGCAGGCGATGAAGGCATATTCGAAGGCGCTCTTGAGTTCCCGCACATTCCCCGGCCAGGGGTAGCGCATCAAGACGTCCATGGTTTCCCGGGCGATACCCTGGATGTTTTTCTTTTCGTATTTCAGCTTGATGCGCCGGAAAAAGGCCTCGGCCAGAAGCGGAATGTCTTCCTTGCGGTCGCGCAGAGCGGGCATTTTGATGGGAATGACGTTGATGCGGTAATAGAAATCCCGCCGAAAGGCCCCCTGGCCGACCAGCGTCGGCAGATCCCGGTTGGTGGCCGAGATGATCCTGGCCTGGACCGGGATGGGCTGGTTATCCCCCACCCGCTCGATGACCCTGTCCTCCAGCACGCGCAGGAGTTTGACCTGGGTGCTCAGCGGCATGTCCCCGATCTCATCCAGGAAGATGTCGCCATCGGCCGCCATCTCGAAGCGTCCCGTCCGATTTCGGTGCGCCCCGGTATACGCCCCTTTCACATGGCCGAACAGCTCGCTTTCCAAAAGCGACTCGTTGAGCGCGGCGCAATTCACCTTGATATACGGCCTGGCGGCGCGCGAGCCCGCCTCGTGTACGGCAATGGCCGCCAGTTCCTTTCCGGTCCCGCTCTCGCCGTAGATGATGACCGGCGCATCCGATTGCGCTGCGTTGGCGATCATGTCGTAGACCTGAAACATGGCGGGCGAACGGCCGATAAGACCATGGAACGTGTCTTCCGCCAACAGTTCCCGGCGATAGGTCTCGATCTGGGTTTCCTTCTCCAGGAGATCGGTCACGTCGGTCATGGTTTCCACCGCCCCGATGACCGTGCCGGAGGCGTCTTTCAGAACCGAAGCGTTTTTTACGATATGGATGACGGAGCCATCTTTGCGGGTAATGGCGCATCGCTGCCGTCGCAGTTTCCCCTTTTGGAACATCACGCACCAATGGCAGCCTTCGTTATCGCGGGCCAGTTCGCAGGAGGTGCAGTTGATGATCGTGCATGACGATCCCACAAGTTCATCGCGGGCGTAGCCCGTGATCTCTTCCAGGGCGCTGTTGACGGAAACGATCCGCCCCTGGGTGTCCACGATCATTACCCCGTCCTGAATGGTGTTCACCACCGTGCGCCAGTATTCGTCGAGGCCTTGGGTGAGCATGGCTGAGTCCTGTTCAGTTTTTTAACGATTTAGATGTTCTGAAACATAACACATGGACAGTCCCAGGACAAGAAAAAGTGGCCTAGTGATTCACAGGCAGACGGGACTTCCGAAAAAATATGAACAAAAAAAGAATGTTGGCAGATGACCGGCGAGGCTTCTCCCCATGTCGCCAGGTTGGCACGGTCCTGGCTAAGAGAGGTGTCTGTTAGCCCACACGAAGAGCACAAACATGGAATATGACATGATCCGGTTCGATCTTCGAAATTCCATAACCCCGCTGGTCATTCTCGAAGTCGGGTCTGTCATGCAGAAGATGTCGCCGGGAGAATCCATTGAAATAGTGTGCGATGATCGGTCGATAGTTGAAGACTTGCGACGCATACATCATGACTTCGTGTGCATGGGCATCGGAAATGAAAGCAAGAAATGCGGCCGTGGATATTTCATCGTCATGGAAAAGAATCTTCAAACAAGGAGTAGCATCATGTCTGATCTCGATCTTTCCTCCGTCCAGATCGCCAACACCTCCGACGCCCGGGGGAGCGCCTGCCCCGGGCCCCTGCTCGAAGCCAAGAAGGGGATCGGCAAGGTCAAGGTGGGCGAGGTGCTTGAAATCTATTCCAACGACTCGGGAACCCGGACGGACATTCCGGCCTGGGCCGGGAAGGTCGGGCACGAATATCTGGGGATGGTTGCGGCGGAAGGCTACGACAAGCACTTCATTCGCAGAAAGAAGTAGGCGGAGGCGGTCATGGGGAGCCAGATACGCGCGAAGGCGCAGGACAAGATTCTTCTTCTCGCCACGGAAAGCTGCGCCTACCCCGGAGCGGACTCGGTGGGGCAGGCCCACGCCTCGTATCCCGCCAACGTCTACGTCCTCAAGGTGAAGGCCCCGGTGTTGTTTCCCGAGAAGTTCTACCTTGATTGTTTCAGGAAGGGGATCGGCGGCATCATCATCATGTCCTGCGGCGAGGAATGCCCCTACGAGGGGGCGTACAAGGCCATGGCCAAGCGGTTGGACCGCATTTATGAACTCATGAAGGAGGAAGGCCTGGATATTCGCAGGCTGCGCCTGACAGCGATCTGTACCGTGTGCAACAGGGCCTTTCTCAACGAAGTGAACCAAATGAATCAGATCGTCCACGAATTGAACCCGCCGGTTCAGGCGCAATAGGGAATCGGACGGACATATAAAAGATGCGCGTGGCCGCTGCCGCGAGCCACGCGCGTGTTCGGGGGCAACACATGGACTCATCGAATAACGCTCTATTTGACGCCGTGGTCATCGGCGGCGGCATTGCCGGGTTGCAATCGGCCCTGGACCTGGCCGGGCAGGGATACACGACGGCCGTGGTGGAAAAAGACGCCTCCATCGGCGGAAAGATGATCCGTCTTTCCAAGGTGTTTCCAACCCTGGACTGCGCCAGTTGCATCACCACGCCGAAAATGGCGGCGGCGGCGCACCATGAAAACATTACCCTCTATACCTGTTGCGACGTGCAACGGGTTGAGAAAAACGCGGCAGGCGTTTTTGTTTCGATGATCCAGCGGCCGCGATACGTTGACATCGATAAGTGTATCGGCTGCCGGAAGTGCGAATACAACTGTCCCGTTCTCGTTCCCGATGCCGAGCAGGGGGGATTTTCCGGGCGAAAGGCCATCCGCATTCCGTTTTCCAACGCCATCCCGCAAAAGGCGCTTTTGGACGTGGAAAACTGCATGTTGTGCGGAAAATGCGCCGACGTCTGTCCCACCAAGGCCATCCGTTACGACCAAAAGCCCGAACCGCTGGCGATTCAGGCCAAAACGGCCATCCTGGCCACCGGATACGAGTTGTCGTCGGTGGCGGACAAGCCGCAGTACGGCAATGGGGACATTCCCAACGTCATCGATTCCTTGCAGATGGAGCGCCTGCTCGCCCCCCACGGCCCCTACGGCAGGGTGCTGCGTCCCTCGGACGGCATGATTCCTGATTCCATAGCCTACGTGCAATGCGCCGGATCGCGTGACGCGAGCATGGGCGTCTCCTATTGCTCGCGGTTTTGCTGCATGTACGCCGTCAAACAGGCCATGTTGCTGTCCGGCTCCCTGCCCCTGGCGGACATCACCATCTATTACATGGACATTCGGGCCTTCGGGAAAAACTACGAGCAGTTTTACCAAAACGCCAAGGCCATGGGCATCGAGTTCGTCAAGGCCAAGGTCGCGTCCCTGGACGCGGGCGAGGGCGGCGCGGTGACCGTGCGCTACGAAGACCAGACGGGCCAGGGCGCGACCTCCAGGGACCATGACCTGGTGGTGCTGTCCATGGGCGTGCTGCCCGGCTTCGCCCCCGGCGGCGTCTGTCCCGTGGGACTTGGGCCGGACGGGTTCATCCAGTCCGTGCTGCCCAAGATGTCGCCAGCCGTGACGGATGTGGACGGCGTTTTCGTGGCCGGCGTGGCGGCCGGTCCCAAGGATATCGTGGATACCATCACCGAGGCCGGGGCGGCGGCGATGGAGGCCGCGAAGTATCTGACTGCGCTTTCGGGCGTCGGCCCGAAGGCGGCCAACAAGGAGTCGGCCCATGAGTGAGCCAGAACGCGCCAAAGCCCCGGACTCCGGGGAGCAGGCCAAGGTCGGTGTCTATATCTGCTACTGCGGCGGGAACATCTCCGATCATGTGGATGTGGAGAAGGTCCGGGAGCGCATGGAGAAGACGCCGGGCGTCGCCGTGGCCAGGACCAACATGTTCATGTGTTCGGACCCGGGCCAGGAACTCATCATGGAGGATCTGCGCCAGGGCCGCATCAACCGGGTGGTGGTGGCCTCCTGCGCCCCGAGCCTGCACGAATCGACCTTTCGCTCGGCCATCGCCCGGGCCGGGGGCAATCCCTACCAATACGAGCACGCCAACATCCGTGAACAGGTCAGCTGGGTGCATCACGGCCAGGCGGCCACGGACAAGGCCAGCCGCCTGATCGCGGCGGCCACGGGCAAGGCCCGCACCCTGATCCCCCTGGAACCCATCCGGGTCGAGGCCCGACGCCATGCCGTGGTCATCGGCGGCGGCATCGCGGGGATGCGCGCGGCCCTGGATCTGGCGGCCATGGGGGTGCGGGTGGCCCTGGTCGAAAAAACCCCCTATCTGGGCGGCGGCGTCTCCCGGCTTGTCCGGTTGGCCCCCACCGGAGAGGACGCCGCGCATCTGGTGACCACGTTGGCCGGTCGCATTCTCGACCATCCGGACATCACCGTTCACGCCGGGTCCGCCGTGACCTCCTTTGGGGGGTATGTCGGCAATTTCACCCTGGACGTGTCTCCCGTCCCCGGGGCCTGCGCCCCGGCCGGGGAGACCTGGCCCGGGGGATATGTCCCGGGCAAGGGCGTCCTGGTTCCCCCGTCTTCAAGCCAGGCCCAGACGACCCTGCAAACCGGGGTGGTCGTCCTGGCCACGGGATTTACCTCCTACACCCCCCGGCCCGGGGAATACGGGTACAGCGAGAACACGGAAGTGGTCACCCTGCCGGATCTGATCCAAAAGATCGGCGGCCTTAAGGAACAACGTGGCGGCACGCTGGTCCTCGACGGACGCCCCATCCGCAGCATGGCGCTTATCCATTGCGTGGGCAGCCGCCAGATTCCCGGCATCCATGAGGAGGACGAGCACGGTCACCTCAACGAGCACTGTTCCCGGGTCTGTTGCACCTCGGCCATCAACACGGCCAACGCCATCCGCGAGGCCTGTCCGCAGACCAGCGTCTACGAGCTGTATCGGGACATCCGGACCTATGGCCGGGGCCAGGAGGAGCTGTACGCCAAGGCCTCGGGCAACCGGGTGGTGTTCATGCGTTTTGGCGCCGACCAGGCCCCCGTGGTGCAGCGCAGTGCGCCGGGCAGCGGCCATCCCCTGAAGGTGACGGTCACGGACCAGCTGACCTTTGGCGAGGAGTTGGAGGTGCCCGTGGATCTGGTCGTTTTGGCCACGGGCATGGAGCCCGGGCCTGTGGCCGATCTGGTGGAGATGCTCAAGCTGCCGGTGGGGGCGGATCGGTTTCTCCTGGAGACCCACCCCAAGCTGCGTCCGGTGGAATTGCCCATCGCAGGCATTTTCCTGGCCGGAACCTGCCAGGCCCCCATGGATGCGGGCGAGACCTGCAACGCGGCCTCGGCCGCCGCTGTCAAGGCCGTGTCGCTTCTGAGCAAGGGCTACGTGGAGCTCGACCCCTTCGTGGCCGAGGTCGATGTGCGCCGCTGCACAGGGACCGGGGCCTGCGTCGAGGCCTGCCTGAACCCGGGGGCCATCGCCCTGGAGACCATGGACCTCGACGGCAGGCAGGTCACGCGGGCCAGGGTGACCCCGGCTTTGTGCCTGGGCTGCGGCGCCTGCGTGGCCGTGTGTCCCGAAAACGCCATCGACATCAACGGATGGACCCTCGCGCAATACGAGGCAATGGTGGACATGATCGTCTCCGATGCCGTGTGCGAGGACTCGGGCGCGGTCCCCGAAGCGGTCGGCGCGTGAGCGAACAAGGAGCAATCCCATGAGTCACAACATATCCGATACGCCTGTCTCCAAGGAAAGATTGAAGGCCCTGCGGGCCGAACGCAAGGATTGGATCGCCGGGGCCTCGGCCCTGGCCCGGGAGAACAAGAAGGCCCGAAAGGCCGTCATGGACCGTCTGGCGGCCGCAAGCGCCACGGTTCCGGAAATCGCCGAGGCCACGGGACTTGCCCCGGATGCGGCGCTGTGGATGGTGGCCAGCCTGAAAAAGTTCGGCGAGGTCGTGGAGGCGGAGAAAGACGGCAGCTTTTACCGGTACGCCCTGGCTGCCGAGGCGGCGCAGGCCCAAGAAGCATAATGCGGTTTTTTGGACCTGTTCCGAAACCGAATTCGTCAGGGAAGGAGAAACGTCATGACCGGAGTCAACCCGGAATTCGTCAAGCGCCTTGAGCCGTTGAGCGCGGACCTCGGCTCGGCCTGCTTCAACTGCGGGACATGCGCGGCGATATGCCCCCTGATTTCCGAGCATTTTCCGCGAAAGATGATTCGCTACGTGCAAATCGGCGCCCAGGATCGGATTATGGAACACGCCCAGGATCTGTGGCGCTGCCTGCACTGCGGCCTGTGTACCCAGACCTGTCCGCGCGGGGCAAACCCCGGCGAGGTCATTTTGACGCTCAAGCGGTTTGTGACGGCCGCCTGGAGGAAGTCCTGATGTACAATCCCAGAGACATTATCGAGATCCTGGCCGGCAACGTCCGAAAGACCATGAGTCCCTTCGGCGTGCCCAAGGGCCTGGTCAACGGGTGGTGGAAGACGGAAGGGCTGCGGCCGGACGAGGAGACTCTGCTTTTTACGGGCCTTATGTACCAGTTCGTCCCCTACATCGAGACCGCCACCAGGCAATTGGAACGGTACGAGGACACGAAATGGACGCCCTATCTCAAATACGCCAAGTATATGCCGAGCTCCCTGTCCGGCCTGGGCCTGGCCATGCTCACTCCGGCGGCCGAAAAAACCAAGGCGGCGGGGCATCTGCGCAATATCGTCAAGGTCTTGCGGGCCTCCGGAACGCGTTTCGGCTATCGCCCGGACCTCGACGAATACAGCGGCATCCTGCTCTATGACCTGGGCGACCAGGAGAACTTCGTCCGCCATGCCCGCATCGTGGCCGAAAAACTGCAAAAGGCCGGGGTGAGAAAGATCATCACCACGGACCCCCACACGACGTATGCCTTGAAGGTTCTCTACCCGAAATACGTCGGGGCGTCTTTTGAGGTCAGCACCTATTTCGAGGCCCTGCACCTTCGCGCCAACGGAGCGGGGAAAAAACTCACGCTGCACGATCCGTGTTTCTATGGCCGCTATCTGGAACTCTCGAGCGCCCCGCGCCGGATTCTGGGAGAGATCGGCTACGAATGCGTGGATGTGCGCGAGAGCGGGTTGTTCACCAGTTGCTGCGGCGGGCCTGCCGAATCCATCTCCCCCAAGCTGTCCTCCCGGATCGGTTCGCAACGGGTGCAAAAGCTCGACGCCACCGGGGAACAGATTGTGACCATGTGCCCGATCTGCCTCAACAACCTGGCCAGGTCGGGCGCCAATGTCGTGGATTTGTCCTCCATACTGGCGGGCGCTTAAGCGTCGGCCACCAACTGATAACCACAAGGAAGGAACGATCATGTCGGAAAAACAGGAGAAAATCCTCTACATCGGAACCCATGCCAACGATCATCCTGAAAAGGCGCACCTGCCCTTTGTCCTGGGCAATGCGGCCCTGGCCATGGACATCAAGGCCACCATCGCGTTGCAGGCCAACGGCGTCTACCTGGCGCAGAAGGGATTCGTAAACCACATGCTGTCTGGCGGGGGATTCCCGCCGCTCAAAAAATTGATGGAGGACTTCATCGCCCAGGGCGGGGAGCTCAAGGTCTGCAAACCCTGCATCGCCGAACGCAACATCGACGAGTCCGATCTGATCGAGGAGGCGGAAATCACGGCTGGCGGGGCCTTGAACATCGCGGCCATCGAGGCCGACGCGGTGCTGGTTTTCTAGCGGGGGCTCCCTACGCAGCACGACAGCATTGCCAAAGAGAAATGAAATCGATCTGGCAGCTTTTTTGAAATAACACGCTGCGCGAATGGCGAAATCGCGATTCAAGGGAATTGTCCAGGCTGCACATCTGCGACGCAATCCGGGGGAGGTCTTGTCGGCTTCCTCCGGACTGTTCCCAAAGGCATCTGTTTTGCCGCTTGAATGTTGAACCGTCGTTTGTTGGAGGTGTCTCATGAGCATGACAGGGGTGACCAGACAGGAACAAAAAATCGATGAATTGGCCAGGGAAGTCGGGAAACTGCATCCCGGGTTGAACCATCTTTCCGTCAAGGGGGCCTTTCGGTTCGCGGTCTCGGAGTGCGTGAAGGTGCATGGTTTTGCGGACTGGAAGGAGGTTTCCGGAAAGCCTGCCGAGGTGCGGCGTCAGTTTTTCGATTGTCTGTGCAAAACCGTCATCCCGAAGATGGTCAAGCTCGGTCTGCCGCCCGAGCAGTGCCCCGAGCTTGAAAAAAAGCTCAAGGATGTCAACCGGAAATACCTCCAGCCATAATCCGCACGATCCCTGTTTCCTGGCCGGGATCATCGCAACCGCCCCGGGTATGGCTCCCCCGGGGCGGCGTCTTTTCAAAGCGCCCGTCTCGGGGTACATCCGCCACGCGGCCACGCCCGCCAAAGGATACGCCCCCCATGACCAAAACCTCCGACGCCATCGCCCCGGCCGCCATCCAGACGCGGCTGGCCGCCCAGAGCCTGGCCGTCACGGCCGATCAGGCCGCTTCCCTGGCCGCCTACCTGGAGGTGCTCACGGCCTGGAACCGCCGGGTCAATCTGGTGGGGCACATCCGGTGGACGGAGATTTTGGACGATCTGGCGGTCGACAGCCTGCATCTGGCCGCCTTTCTCGAATCGCCACGCGTGGCCGGGCTTCTCGACGCAGCCGGAGGGGAGCCGCTTTGCCTGGATTTCGGGGCCGGGGCGGGACTGCCGGGAATCCCCTTGCGCATCCTGTGGACGCGCGGGGATTACGTCCTGATCGAGGTGCGGGCCAAACGCGCCGTCTTTTTGGCCGAGGCCCTGGCCCGCCTGTCCCTGCCCCGGACCACGGTCTTTTCCGGCCGGGCCGAGGAGGCACCGGGACGGCTCGTGATCCCGGATCGGCCGGGGCTGGTCCTGTGCCTGTCCCGGGCCTTTCTTCCCTGGCCGAAGTTTCTGGCCTTTGCCGCGACGCGCCTGGGGAATCTGGGACGGCCCGTGGCGGTGCTGACCATGACCGGCGACCGCCCGGCCGACGATCCCGCGGCCATCGCCGGGGCTGGCTGGGCGCAGCATGCCGAGTCCGCCTACGAGGTGCTCGGGAAAACCCGCTATTTGTCGCTGTTCGTCCCTAAAAACGCCTCCAGGGCGCTGCCCTTGAAGATGAGCTGAGTGGCCGTTTCGTCGGCCAGTTCCGCCAGGTCCATGAGCTGTTCCAGGAAATCCAGGATCAGTCCCTTGCGGTCTTCGTCGCCGTTTTCAAAGTCGAAGGCCATGTCGCCGCTTTTGATGTAGGCCTCGATTTTTTTCAGATAGGCCGGGTCGAGCATGGGAACTCCTTGGCCGGGGTGCGGCCGGTTTTTTAGTGATGATAGGGCGCGCCACGCAAAATGGCCATGGCCCGGTAGACCTGTTCCAGAAGCACCACCCGGGCCAGTTCGTGGGGCAGGGTGCCGGGCCCCAGGCTTAAGACCTCCCCGGCCCGGGCCAGCACCTCGTCCGGCAGGCCGTAGGCTCCGCCCACGATGAAGCAGGGGGCCCGGCCGGGATCCTCCACCCAGACGCCCAGACGCGCGGCCAGGGCCGGGGAATCGTACATTTTTCCGCGTCCGTCCAGAACCACGGGAAAATCCCTGGCCCCCAGACGTTCCAGCACGGCCTTGCCCTCGGCCTTTTTCCGGTCGTCGGGATTTCCCGAGCGGGCGTCCTTGACCACCACCCGAACGGTGGCGATACTATGCCCGATGGCCTCGAGGTAGTGATCCTCGGCCTGCCGGAAAAATGGGGCCTTGGCTTGGCCGACGAAAAGAAAGCGCAACGGTTTCACAGCGGTCTTTGCCGGTCCGGGTTTTGTATTTTGTGAATTGTGAGTCATGGTGTATCCTTGGGGAAGAAGCATTGTCAAAGCGCTGTCGGCTGGCTGCGGCAGGGTGGTACGGGTTCACAGCACACGAGACAAAAGGCGGAGTCAGGGATGGGGTCTTGTTTCCGGGGATTTTGGGCGGGCGTGCGCAACGCCCTGGTGGTCGGCTGCCTGTCGACAGTCCTTGCCGTCGTGGGAGCTTCGCCCCTGGCCGCCGCCTCCCTGGACTTGAGCAACCTTGTCCTCAACAACCATGACGGGAAAATCCTGGTGCGTTTCGGCCTGGCCATCCCCGATCTGACGCCGCTGGAAGCGGTCTTTGCCGAAGACGGCATCCTGGCCCTGCGCATGGAGGCCCGGTTGTCGGAAAAAAGCGACTACCTGTGGGACCATCAGGTGACGGAGTCCGGCCGCCTGGCCGTGGTGCGCAAGACCGGCGACGGCTATGTCGTGGAGCCCGCTCCGGCGCAACGCCCGGGCCGGGCCGGGGCCGCCCCGAACGAACCGGCCGCTCCGGTCGTTCCCCTGGCCTCCGGGACGAATTTGGCCGATGTGTTGCGTCAGGCCTTTGGCGAGGTGGCCATGGACCTGGGGCCCTGGGACGTGCTCAAGCGGGGCGAGTCCTATGTCCTGGTCCTTAGCATCTCGCTTTTGCGCGGCGACGTGTCGGCGTTTTGGCGCAATACACTGTTTTTTTGGTCCTTCGAGGTCATTCCCAAGGTCCGCTACCGCCTGGATTTTACCTACTGATTTCCCCTGCGGCGGGTATTCGCCGACCGATCTCCCCGGGCCCGCCGCGTATGGTGGTTGCCGGAGGCATCGTCTTTCCGCTATCTTCGACATGGTCACATCCGGATTTTCCAAAGGAGCCGCCATGCGCGTCATCATTGCCGGAGGAACGGGGTTTATCGGCACGGCCCTGACCCATGTCCTGACCGCTTCAGGGCATGACGTCACCATCCTCACCAGACGTCCGCGTCCTGCCGCCCCCAAAACGGGTGGCGGCCGGGTGGACTATGCGGTCTGGGACGGCATGACCGCCCGGGGATGGGGGGAATTGGCCGAGGATGCGGCCATCGTCAATCTGGCCGGGGAGAACATCGCCGCCGGGCGCTGGAACGCCCAGCGGAAGCGCGACATCGTGGAGAGCCGCATGGCCGCCGGGTCCGCCGTGGTCCAGGCCGTGGCCAAGGCTGCGGTCAAGCCCCGGGTGGTGGTGCAGGCCTCGGCCGTGGGGTATTATGGCGACCGGGGCGGGCAGGTGCTTGAGGAAGCCTCGCTTCCGGGCAAGGGCTTTCTGGCCGAGACGGCGGTCAAGTGGGAGCAGAGCACCCGCGAGGTGGAAGACATGGGGGTGCGCCGGGTGATTGTGCGCACGGGGGTGGTCCTGGGGGCCGGAGGCGGGGCCCTGGCCCGCATGCTGCCGCCATTCCGTCTGGGCCTGGGGGGGCCGGTGGGCGACGGCAAGGCCTGGTTTCCCTGGATTCACCTTCAAGACGAGGTCCGGGCCATCGCCTTTCTTCTTACGCGGCCCGAGGCCATGGGGCCGTTTCATCTGGTCGCGCCGGGCGTGGTCACAAACGGGCAGTTGGCCGCCGCCCTGGGCAAGGCCCTGGGGCGTCCCACGGTCCTGCGCGTTCCGGCCTTCGCCCTGCGCCTGGCCCTGGGCGAGATGGCCGACGCCGCGCTTTTGGCCAGCCTGCGGGTCGCGCCCACCCGGCTTGCCGCTTTGGGGTTCGTCTTCGACTTCCCGGACCTCGCCTCGGCCCTGGCCGACCTGACGGCGGCGGCCTAGATCGGCTTCGGAGGTCGCCATGAAAACCCGCCTGATGGATATCAATCTTCTTGACCTCCTGGCCCGGCCGGGCATGGCCGGACTGCGCCGGGAATTCAACCTTCGCTCTTTTCCGGCCGGATCGCGTCCCTTCGCCCCGCCCCAGGCCGAAAACGTCGTTTTCGTGGTGGCCTCGGGCCGGGCCAGGCTTTACCTTTCTTTCGAGGAACGCGCGTTCACCCTGTCCCATCTCGAACCCGGAGACATCTATTCGAGCCATACCCGGGCCGATATCGAGGTTCTCGAGGATACCGGCCTGCTCGTCCTGCCGACGCAGCGCTTCCGGGAACTCATTGTCGCCCATCCGGACCTGACCCGGACCATGGTCCGGGTTCTGGGCGACGTCCTGCAAAGCAGTTTCGACATCATCAATTCCCTGGCCTTCAAGGACATCCCCCGGCGGGTGGTGGAATTTATGCATTTCGAGGCCACGGCCCACGGCGAAAAGCGGCCCGAGGGGCGGCTCGTCCGGTTGTCGGTCAATACCGAGCAGCTGGCCCAGATTGTCGGGGCCACGCGCCAGACCGTGTCCGAAACCCTGTCCCGTCTCTACCGCCAAAATCTTGTCCAACGCCTGCGCCGGGGGGTCTATCTCATCCCGGACATGGCTGCGCTCAAGAATTTCGCCGCCGAACGCTGATCCCGGATGTTCTTCCCTCAAGGGTTCTGTCCCGCACCGTTTTCGCATACGGCTGCCACCCGATCCGCGCATTTTTATAGCCGCCATTTTTTTCACACTCATTCGCTTCCAATGTCGGCCAGCCGACAGACCCGGCCGTCCGGCCCGGATTATGCGTCCGAGACAGAACAATGACGCGGTCGGGCCACGGCCCGGGATCGGTCCGAGACCGAATGCTGACGGACTCCTGCATGGATAGTGCGCAGGCGGCCGCCGCGTCTCCAGACGCTTTGCCCCCTGAAGGAGGACACCGACCATGGCCGAGGAACGCAAACCCAAACCCGAATCACTGACCATCTGGCCCGACGCCCAGGCGATGATCGAAAAGGCCCGGCGCGACGGAGTCGCAACCGTCTGGGACCGCATGGCCGAACAGCGCCCGGCCTGCAAATTCTGCAAGGAGGGGCTGACCTGCTCCAAATGCGTCATGGGCCCCTGCCGCATCACCCCGGGCCGCGCCAAACGTCAGCGCGGAACCTGCGGCGCGGACGCCGATCTCACCGTGGCCCGCAACTTCGGACGCTTCGTGGCCGCAGGCGCCGCCGCCCACTCGGACCATGGCCGCGACCTGGTGGAGACGCTTCTGGCCGTGGGCCGGGGCAAGACCCGCGATTACGCCCTGCGCGACCCGGAAAAACTCCGCCGGGTGGCCGGCGAGGCCGGGCTTGCCATTGCGGGCAAAGACGACGCGGCCGTGGCCGTGGAACTGGCCCAGGCGTTTATCCAGGACTTCGGCTTTGGAACCGAAACCCTGTCGTTTCTGTCCCGCGTCCCGGAAAAGCGCCTGGCGGTCTGGGAACGACACGGCGTCACCCCGCGCGGGGTGGACCGCGACGTTGTCGAGATGCTCCACCGCACCCACATGGGCGTGGACTGCGACCCCGTAAGCATCTGCCTGCACGCCGCGCGGGTGGCCCTGACCGACGGCTGGGGCGGGTCCATGATCGCCACGGAGACCTCGGACATCATCTTTGGCACGCCGACCCCCAGGGAAAGCCTGGTCAACCTCGGCGTTCTCAAGGAGGACCAGGTCAATGTCCTCGTCCACGGCCACAGTCCCATCGTCTCGGAAATGATTCTGGCTGCGGCCAGAGACCCCGCCATGATCGAAAAGGCCAGGGCCGTCGGGGCGGTCGGCATCAACGTGGCCGGGCTGTGCTGTACCGGCAACGAGGTGCTCATGCGCCAGGGCGTGCCCATGGCCGGCAACCACCTCATGACCGAGCTGGC
>NZ_JAZHDB010000138.1:0-3459 GCF_036584575.1 Desulfolutivibrio sp. | reverse complement strand
GTCTCTGGCCCGGATGATGGCCTGGGGCGCGCCGGTGGAGCTGATGACGATGTCCGCCTCGGGCAGATGTTCGACCAGGTTTTCGAAGGGGATGGCCGTGCCGTGGAAGCGTTCGGCCAGCTCTTGTGCCCGGGAAAAGGTCCGGTTGGCCACGAAGAGATGGGAGATGCCCGAGGTCAGAAGGTGGGTGGCGGCCAGTTCGGCCATTTCCCCGGCCCCGATGAGCATGGCCTTTTTCCCGGCCGTCTCCCCGAAGATGCGCTTGGCCAGCTCCACGGCGGCGTAGCTGATGGACACGGCGCTGGCCCCGATGCCCGTGGCCGTGCGGACCTTTTTGGCTGTGGAGAAGGCCTTGTGCAAAAGCCGGTTGAGGATCACCCCCGTGGACCCGTTGCCCACGGCCCGACGGTAGGCGTCCTTCATCTGGCCCAGGATCTGGGGCTCGCCAAGGACCATGGAGTCCAGGCCCGAGGCCACCCGGAAGACGTGCTCCACGGCGTCGGTCCCGGCGTGGGCGTAAATATGCGGGGCCAGCCCGGCCGCATCCCGGTTGCAGTGCCCGGCCCAGCGCGACAAGACCAGGGAGGCCACCTCGGCCTCGGGGGCCCCGGACACCAAGATCTCCACCCGGTTGCAGGTGGACAGAACCAGGGCCTCGCGGATGGGGCTTTCCCGGGACACCAGGGCCCGTTCCAGAACGCCGCCGTCGGCCAGGGCAAAGGCCTCGCGCACCTCCACGTCCGCCGTCTTGTGGTTTAATCCGAACAAATGAATAGTGTATTGCATGATTTAGGACGCGAAGCTGTGGTGGGTGGGCATGAAAAAGTTGATCACCAGCATGGACACGATGCTGAGGCAAAAGACCCAGATGGCCAGCCAGGCGGTCTTGCGGCCGCGCCAGCCCATGAACAGGCGCTGGTGGAACAGGAAGGCGAAGAGCAGCCAGATGAAAATGGCCACCACTTCCTTGGGATCCCAGGAGAAAATGCGCTGCCAGGTGAGCTTGGCCCACAAAAAGCCCGAGACCAGGCCGACGGTGTACAGGGGAAACCCCCCCGTGACCGACCACTGGTTGGCCCGGTCAAAGGTGGAAAGCGACGGCAAGGCCCGGGCGAACCCGGAAAGCTTCTCCTTGGTCTTGATCTTGCGTTCCAGGAACAGATAGCCCGCCCCGGCGCCGCAGGCCATGGCCAGGAGGCTGATGGACAAAAAAAGCGATCCGATGTGCAGGCCGAAAAAAAGCCCCGCCAACGTCTCCGGCAACTGGCGCGCCCCGCCCACGGCCTGGGAGGAGAGAAAAAGGATCAACGCCAGGGGAGAGGCCAGAAGCCCCAGAAAATCCATGCGCAGCCGCCACCACAAAAAGAAAAAGATCAGGAGCAGGCTCCAGGCCAAAAGGCTGAAATAAAACTCGCCGCGCAGTAGCATGGTCCCGGCCTCTTCGCGCAGCGACAGCCCCAGGCAGACCGAGTGCAGGATAAATCCCGCAATGGCGGCCGCGTAGCTTGCCCGGCGAAGGGTCGGGGCCTGCCACAGGACGCCGAGCAGATACAGGATCGTTCCCGAGAGATACAGGCAGATCACCGCAAGAAACAGCAGATTATCCGGCGTCATCGTGCATCACCCCCATGATGATCGCTTCAAGTTGCCCGTGCAGCGATTCGGGAAGGATCGAGCGGAGGATGGACAGGGCAGCCGACGCATCGCGGCTTTTTATGGCGTCCAGAAGCGGCGAATCCACGATGGTGCGGAAAAGTTCCGAATTGTGGTCTGAGCCTTGGCCAAGGCCGATGACCAGGGGCCGCAGTCTGCCCATAAGCGTCAGGAAGGCCCCGTACTGCGCGCCGAAATAGTCTCCCAGGTCGCGGCGGATCTTGCGGGCCAGGGCCGGGGAGCTGCCGCCGGTGGACACGGCCAGGGTCAGATCCCCCTGGGTGAACAGGGCGGGCACGATGAAGCTGCATTTTTCCGGCTGGTCCACGATGTTGCAGGGGATGCCGCGCTCCTCGCACAGACGGCTGATGCGCCAGTTGAGCTCCTCGTCGCTGGTGGAGGCGATGACCAGGAACCGGCCCTCCAGGTCGTCCGGGGCAAAGGGGCGTTGTTCGAAGCGAACGCAGGCCTGGTCCAGGATGGCCGCGCCCGAAGGGGACAGGGGGGCCACGTCCAGGACCAGAACCTCTTCGGCCCCGCAGGAGGCCAGGGTGGCGATCTTGCGTCGGCCCACCTGGCCTGCGCCGACCACCAGACATTTTTTCCGGGCGAGATTGAGAAAGATGGGATAGTACCGCATGGGGGCAATGCATATCAGATGACCGGCGGATGGGAAAACAGCTTTCTTTCGCAAAAAAATCCGGATAGAAATGATCAAGCCTTTCGAAGGCTTCCTTTATGAAACGAGTGCTCGTCGTCCAACTGGCCCGGCTGGGGGATCTGATCCAGACCAAACGGCTGCTTCAGTCCGTGGCCCTGGCGGACCTCGACGGCGCAATCCCCGAGGTCCATCTGCTCACGGACGCCTCGCTGGTCTCCCTGGCCCGGCTGCTGTTCCCCGGCGTGGTCTGCCACGGCCTGGCCGCCCACGGCCCGGCCACCCCCGGCGGCGCCGACGATCCGGCCGCCCTGTCCCGCGTGTTCGCCAACCGCACGGTGTTCGCCGAGCTTTCCGGCCTGGACTTTGCGCGCGTCTATCTGCTCAACCATTCCGGACTGGCCCGGGCCGTCTCCGCCCTTTTCCCCTCCGAAACCGTTCGCGGGCATTTTCAGGTAAGCGGGCAGCCGCAAAAAGATCCCTGGCCCGCCCTGGCCTTCCGGTTTGCGGCCGCGCGCCGGGAGGCGGGCGTCAATCTGGCGGATTTCTGGGCCGCCTTTGCGCCGCGCCTGGTTTCGCCCGATTCGGTCAATCCCTTGGCCGCGCCCAAGGGCGGCGGTCTCGGCGTGGTCCTGGCCGGACGCGAGGCCAGGCGGTCCCTGCCGCCCGAGGTCATGGCCCTGCTGGCGGCGGCGGCGGTCTCATGCCATGCCGTGCGGCGCATTACGCTTTTGGGAACGGCGGCCCAGGCCCCGGCGGCCCGGGCCTTTTGCCGACATCTGCACCCCTCCCTGGCCGGTCAGGTGGCCGACCTGACCGGCCAGACGGACATGGCCGGGCTGGTGCGGGAGATTTCCGGGCTTGACGCCCTGTTCACCCCGGACACCGGGGCCATGCATCTGGCCGCCCACCTGGGCACGCCGGTGACGGCCTTTTTCCTGTCCTCGGCCTGGTGCCACGAGACCGGCCCCTATGGCGCGGGCCATACGGTCTGGCAGGCCGTGACCCCGTGCGCCCCCTGCCTGGAGTCGGCCCCTTGCGGGCAGGCCATGGCCTGCCTGACGCCCTTTGCCGACCCGGCCATGGTCCGGCTGGCGGCCGGGTCGGGCAAGGCCGCGCCGCCTGCGGGCGTGGTGGGCTTTCGCACC
>NZ_JAZHDB010000137.1:0-3488 GCF_036584575.1 Desulfolutivibrio sp. | reverse complement strand
TGAATGTAAAATACATTTTCAAATTGAAAATATAAAATCAGTTTTGCCATATACTGGGTCCGGGCCTGATCCAAGGCCCGTTGCCGCTCGACGGCGTGGGCCAGGGGCGCGGCGGCAAAGGGCTGCGGCGCGGGCGCAAGCGTTTGCAGGACGGCCGTCCTGGCGGCCAGGGCGGTCAGGCGGCGTTTGAGACTTTCGCGGCGGGCAAGGACGGTTTCCAGGGCCGGGATGTCCCGGGCCAGGACGGCAAGCTGGTCTTCCGCGTCGCGTCCGGCCTCCAGGGCGCATTCCAGGTCCGGCAGGCGGGAAAGGCGGTCCAGGTCGCGGCGGGCGACGTCGGCGGCGGCCTCCAGGCGGCGCTTCTCGTTTTTGGCCTTGCGCACCTTGTCCGTGAGCAGGTTCTGCATGGCGATCAGGTGGGCGCTTTCGGAGGAGGCGGCGAAAAAGGAGGCCATGATCGACCCGGGCTTGCCCAGCAGAAACACGGGTTCGCGCTGGTTGCCCAGGTGCACGTCGATGTCGTCGGCGCCTTCCACGGGAACGAGGTTCAGGCGCAGGGCGGCCAGGACGTCCTCGGGCGGGGTGCGGCCGAACTTGGCGTAGGTCACCGGCTCGGCCGCCCCGGGCGGGGTAAGCTCGTAGACGGCGTATTTCGGCTTTCTGACCCAGGCCACGCGGGTTCCATCGGAAAGCTCCACGGTCACCCGGGCCTCCTTGGCCCCGTGGCGGATGACGTGCTTGGGGATGGGGTTTTCGGCCAGGCAGCGCAGGGCCTCGACCACGGCGGATTTTCCGGTATTGTTGGGACCGGTGAGGACGTTTAGGCCCGGGGCGAATTCGAAGACGCTCGCGCCGTGGGCCAGGAAGTTTTCCAGGGTCAGTTTGACGATCATGGGAAGAAAGACAAACCAGATGCCGGGCAAACAATCAAGAGGGTTTTTCGTCCGGCGGGCGGCCATGCCCATGGGGACCGGCCGCCTTGACGCCTGGCCGAAAACACCGGAGGATGATGCTCGGCAAGCCAGGATTCGCCTGCGCTGAAAGAAACGAGGCGGGGACGGACCATGACGACGCAGGGCACACCGGAAAGTGAGACCGACGCGCAGTGGTACAAGGATGCGGTCATCTACGAACTGCACATCAAGGCCTTCATGGATGCCAACGGCGACGGCATCGGCGATTTTGCGGGCCTGACCAGCCGTCTGGACCACCTGGAGCGGCTGGGGATCACGGCCATATGGCTTCTGCCGTTTTATCCCTCGCCCCGGCGCGACGACGGCTACGACATCGCCGACTACCGGGGCATCCACCCCGACTATGGGACGCTTTCGGAGTTCCGGGCCTTTTTGCGCGCGGCCCACGCCCGGGGCATGAAGGTCATCACGGAGCTGGTCTTAAACCACACCTCGGACCAGCACCCCTGGTTCCAGGCCGCCCGCAAGGCCAAACCCGGTTCGGCGGCGCGCGATTTCTACGTCTTTTCCGACACCCCCGCCCGCTACCCCGACGCCCGGATCATCTTCAAGGACTTCGAACATTCCAACTGGACCTTCGACCACAAGGCCAAGGCCTACTACTGGCACCGGTTTTATTCCCACCAGCCGGATCTCAATTTCGACAATCCCCGGGTCAAAAAGGAGATGCTTCGGATTCTCGACTTCTGGCTGTCCATGGGCGTGGACGGGTTGCGTCTGGACGCCGTGCCGTATCTTTTCGAACGTGACGGCACGAACTGCGAGAACCTGCCCGAGACCCACGCCTTTTTGCGTGAGCTGCGGGCGTATGTGGATGCGAAATATCCCGGCCGCATGCTTTTGGCCGAGGCCAACCAGTGGCCCGAGGACGCGGCGGCCTATTTCGGGACCGGCCGCGGCGACGAATGCAACATGGCCTTCCACTTCCCCATCATGCCGCGCATCTTCATGTCGCTTATGATGGAGGACCGGTTTCCCCTGTTCGACATCTTCGAGCAGACCCCGGCCCTCCCCGAGACCTCCCAGTGGGCCATGTTTTTGCGCAACCACGACGAACTGACCCTGGAGATGGTCAGCGACGAGGAGCGCGACTACATGTACCGGGTCTACGCCAAGGACGCCCGGGCCCGCATCAACCTGGGCATCCGGCGCAGGCTGGCCCCGCTTATGCAAAACAACCGGCGGCGGCTGGAGTTGATCAACTTCATCCTGTTTTCCTTCCCCGGCACCCCCATCATCTATTACGGCGACGAGATCGGCATGGGCGACAACTTCCACCTGGGCGACCGGGACGGGGTGCGCACGCCCATGCAGTGGAGCCCGGACAAAAACGCCGGGTTCTCCCGGGCCAACCCCCACAGCCTGTACCTGCCCGTGGTCATCGACCCGGAATACCACTACCAGGCCGTCAACGTGGAGAACCAGGAACACAACCTGACCTCGTTTCTGTGGTGGATGCGCCGGGTCATCGCCATGCGCAAACGCCTGCGCTGCCTGGGCCGGGGGAGCATGGAGTTCGTTTTGCCCGACAACCCCAAGGTCTTGTCCTTCGTGCGCCGCCTGGGCGACGAGGTCATCCTGGTGGTGGTCAACCTGTCGCGCTATCCCCAGGTGGCCGAGATGGATCTGTCGGCCCACGCCGGGTGCGAACCCGTGGAGGTCTTCGGCAACACCCGCTTCCCGGTCATCCGCGACACGCCTTATGTGCTGCCCCTGGGCTTCCACAGCTATTTCTGGTTCCGCCTGACGCCGCCCCAGGCGCCGGACGCGGACGCCGCGCGGCGTGGACGGCGTGGCCGCAGCCGGTGGACGCCCCCCGAGGTGGAGCTTCCCGAAATCGACGGCGGCGAGGTGGGACGGCGTTTTCGCCGCACCCTGGCGGAACGGGTGCTCCCCGTCTATCTTCCCCGGCTTTTCCCCGAACTGTCCGGCCTGTTGCGGGTGGAGACGGCCGCCGTCCATGTCCTGCCCGGCGGGGGCGACGACCCGGTGTGGCTGGTTCTGGCCGCCGTGTACGCCAGGCAGGGGACGCCCGTGACCATGCCCCTGCTTTTGACCTTGTGCCAGGGCGAGGCCGCCACGCGGCTGGCCGGGGAATATCCCGGGGCCGTGGCCGCCCGGGGCCGACTGGCCGGGGAACAGGCCCTTTTGGTCAACGGTTTTGCCGTAAGCTCGGCCCGGACGGCCCTTTTTACGGCCATGGCCCGGGGCCGCAAGACCCTGGCGGGGCAGGAGGAGCTGTCGGTTGCGCACCTGTCCCGAGCCCGTCCGCCCGGGGCCATGGGCGCGTCGTCCCGTTTTTCCCGCGATGCCCGGGGCAACATGGTCATGGTGGCGGACAACGCCTGGACGCTCAAAACGTATGCCCGGGTGGAGCCGGGGCCGCATCACGAGGTGGAGCTCCTGGAATTTCTGGCCAAAAGCGCCTGCCGCGACCACGTGCCGGTTCCGTATTCGGTCATGCGGCATTGTCCGCCCCAGGAGGAGGCCACGGTCCTGGCCCTTCTGACCTCC
>NZ_JAZHDB010000136.1:0-17926 GCF_036584575.1 Desulfolutivibrio sp. | reverse complement strand
GCGTGGTGCTTGCCGTAATGGAAACTCAACGTCTTTGCCGAGATAAACGGCTCCAGCAGCCCCGCTTCGGCCGTCTACTTTTTAGCGTTGGGGGTAAACAGTTGTTTGCCGTCGGATTTGAAATCGGCGACGACCTGTTGTCCTTTGGGCGAGGCCAGCCAGTCGTTGAAGGCCTTGGCCAGATCGACCTTGGCGTTTTTGCATTTCTCGGGATTGATGACAATGACGCTGTACTGGTTGAGCAGGGGCTTGTCGCCTTCGACGAGCACGGCCAGGGCCGGATCGCCCTTGGCCTCGTAGGTGAAATAGGTGGCCCGGTCGGTGAGGGTATAGCCGCTGCGTTCGGCGGCCATGACGATGGTGGCCATCATGCCCTGTCCGGCCTGGACGTACCAGGTTTCCTTGTCGGGCGCGGCCATGTCGGCGGCCTTCCACAGGGCGAGCTCCATCTTGTGGGTGCCGGAATCGTCTCCCCGGCTGATGAAGGGGGATTTGGCGGCGGCGATGGCTTTGAGGGCCTCGGAGATGGTTTTGCCCTTGACCTTGGCCGGGTCGTTTTTGGGTCCGAGCAGGACGAAGTCATTGAACATGACCTCGGTACGGCCCAGGCCGTGTCCGGCCTCGACGAATTCTTTTTCGGCCTTGGGGGCGTGGACCAACAGCACGTCCACATCGCAGTTTTTTCCAAGCTCCAGGGCCTTGCCGGTCCCCACGGCGAGCCAGCGCAATTCGATGCCGGTATCTTTTTTGAATGCCTGTTCCAGGACAGGCAAGAGCCCGGTGTTGTCGGTGCTGGTGGTTGTGGCCATCATGAGCACTTTTTCCTCGGCCTGGGCGGCGCCGATTCCGGCGCACAGGAGCATGGCGACGGCGACGAGGATGGCGATGTGTTTCATGGAATTCTCCTCCTTAGGGTTACGCTGACATATGGCAAGCGTGACACAGAAACCCGTTATTTTCAACCCTCGACCCCTCGGAACCTGGAGGCCCCAGGCAAGGCCTGCCCCACGCCGGGCGCCATGACAACAGTCCCGTATCTGAATAAACAGACATCATTTTACGGTATGGATATGAACTTCAAGAACTCCGCCTTTCCGAGCGCGACACGAGGCATCCTTTCCCCAGCCGATGTGCTCCTGGGGCGAACCAGGGACCATTTTTTTGCTCCATAGGGCTAAAGGAAATGGCGAACCCTCCGATAGGAGCAGCGGATAGGGTGACAATCCACAATCCATGCATAACCGAGAATGTGCAAAATAGCTCACTCTTGTAGCGCGACGTAAAACGCAATACATTGTTCTATTTTTTGAATTCCAGATTCCTCATTCTCTTGAATCCTGAAAAACTCCCTCTTGCTTCAAAAAATCATCATTTTTTCCAATTTCTGCCTAATGGGTTCCGAGAACCCGACGATAAGAGCTGCAACACAACGCAGGAAAAGGATCGGGACAAGGCCGAGTCCCGGTTGAATATGAACCGGCGGCCAACCGAAGCAAAAAGGAGGGAGTTCACGGGGCAATCCACCGGTTCCGGGAAGGAACCGAACGGAGGCTGCCCGAGATTCTCGAAAATTCCTGGGAATGGAATCCCCCGTTCTCATAACCAACGCTGGATGCGATAAACTTTTCAAGGAGGAAAACCCATGTCTCTGGTTATCAATCACAACTTGATGGCGATGAATGCAACAAGGAACCTGAGCACCGCTTACGGAAACCTGGCAACATCCACCAGCCGCCTCTCCTCGGGGCTGCGAATCACGACCGCCGCCGATGATGCTGCCGGCCTTGCGGTTCGGGAACTCATGCGCGCCGACATCGCCGCCCTCAACCAGGGTGTGCGGAACGCCAACGATGCCATTTCCCTGATCCAGACCGCCGACGGCGCCCTGGGCGTCATCGACGAAAAGCTGATCCGCATGAAGGAACTGGCGGAACAGGCGGCCACGGGTACCTACACCTCGGATCAGCGTCTGATCATCGACTCGGAATACCAGGCCATGGCCTCGGAAATTACCCGAATCGCCAACGCCACGGACTTCAACGGCCTCTACCTGCTCAACGGAAACCTCTCCAGCGACACCCACGACGGTTCCGCCATGCAGGCCGCCGGCAAGCTCAAGGTCCACTTCGGCACCGCCAACGACAGCGCCGAGGACTACTATTACATCCAGATCGGCACCTCCACGGCCTCGGCCCTGGGCGTCGGACTGGCCGCCGGCAACAGCATCTCCACACAGGCTTTGGCCCAGCAGTCCCTGGTGACGATCAACAACGCCATCCTGTCCAAGGACAAGATCCGCGCCAACCTGGGCGCCCTGCAGAACCGGTTGGAAAACACCATCACCAACCTGGAGATCCAGGCCGAGAACCTGCAAGCGGCCGAGTCCCAGATCTCCGATGTGGACGTGGCCACGGAAATGACCGAGTTCGTGCGCCAGCAGATCCTGACCCAGGCAGCGGTGGCCATGCTCTCCCAGGCCAACTCCCTGCCGCGTATGGCCCTGCAGCTCATGGGCTAGCTGCACACTCGCCACAAAACCCCAAACGGACAAAAGGCCGCTGCGCGAAAGCGCGGCGGCCTTTTCATGGGGTGAACGAACAGTGCGTAGGCGTCGCAAACCGGAAGGGACGCCCCCCTACCGCAGGGACAAGACTTCCAGAAAACGTCGCATGGCCGGGAAGATGTGCCGCTTGGCGTGATGCACCCGATAATACCCGCGCTTGATGGATAACCCCGGCAAGACCAACTGGCGTATCTCTCCCCGTTCCAAGGCGCCTGCCACGGCCAGTCGGGAGGTCACCGAGACCCCCAACCCGGCCTTGACGCATTGCAAAACGGCCAGGGTGGAATGCACGAAGATGCCAACCCGAAGTTCGCGGATGTCCATGCCCCGCTCGCGCAGGGCGTTTTCAAAGGCCAGGCGGGTTCCAGACCCCTGCTCGCGGATGACCCACGGCAGCTTGCGCAGACTGTCAGGATCGAAAACGCCGCCTTCCGTCTCCACAAGCGAGGCCGCCGGGTCCGGCGGGGCAATGCAGATCAGTTCATCATCCATGAGCTGCTCGCAGGCCAGATCAGGATGGTCCGAAGACGCACCAACCAATCCGAGACTCAGCTGTCCCTCCACGACCCGTTCGATGATCTCCTGGGTGTCCCCAATGACCAGATCGATGGTCACCTCGGGGTATTTGGCCCGAAACGCCGCCACCATCTCAGGGAGGATGTAATGGGCGGGAATGGTGCTGCCACCGATGGAGAGTTCTCCGGAAACACGCTGGGTCAGGGCCAGGATCTCGGTGCGGGCGTTCTCCAGACGATCAAAGGCGTCCAGGGAATGCTGATACAAAATGCGGGCCGCCGGGGTGGGCAGCACGGTTCTGCCGAGCCGGTCGAAGAGCCTGGTGCCTAGTTCGCTCTCCAGGGCCATAACGTGGGCGCTGACCGTCGGCTGGGACAGCAAAAGCTCCTCCCCAGCCCTGGAGAAGCTCTTGAGCTCATAGACCTTGCAGAATGCCTGAAGACGCCTGATATCCATAGAATCTATACCATATATCGGCACAAGCTATGCACGTGGACAAAAAAAAGCAGGGCCGAAGCCCTGCTTTGATGGTGCATGATTAGGCTTCTACCGGGGCTTTGGCCTCTGGAGCGGGAGTGTTTTTCGCTTCCACGGAAACGGATTTGCTGGTGGCAGGCGCCCCGGAACGCTGGGTCAGCTCAATGATGGCCAACGGAGCGCAGTCACCGGCCCGGGGCAATCCAAGCTTCACCACCCGGGTGTACCCGCCATGGATGTCCACGAAGCGCGGGCCAATTTCATTGAAAAGCTTGGCCACGAGCTGGTGGTTCTCCAAAACCTTGTAGGCCAGACGCCGGGCGTGCACGGTGTCGGACTGGGTCAGGGCAATCAGGCCTTCAACGACGCCCCGAAGTTCCTTGGCCTTGGCCTCGGTGGTGCGGATGCGCTCGAAGGTCAGGAGGGACCGGGCCATATTCCGAAAAAGGGCCTTGCGATGCGAGGCATTTCTGCCAAGCTGACGGCCGGATTTATTATGCCTCATCGACTTGCTTCCTCTTCAACCATTCCTGGTATTTCTGCTCAAAATTGTCGAGTTTCATGCCAAACTCAAGCCCCATGTCCTCAAGGACGCGCCGAATCTCCTCAAGGGACTTCTTGCCGAAGTTCTTGGTCTTGAGCATCTCCCCTTCGGAGCGCTGCATCAGTTCGCCAACAAGGGTGATATTGGCGCTTTTGAGGCAGTTTGTGGCCCGAACGGACAACTCAAGCTCGTCAATGCTTTTGAACAGATTCGGATTGAGCTCGATGTCGTTGGCGCGACGGGCGCTCTCGGCCTCGGATTCATTCTCGTTGAAGTTGATGAACACCGTGAGCTGCTCTTTGAGAATCTTGGCGCTGTAGGACACGGCGTCGTCGGGAGAGACGGAACCGTCGGTCCACACATCCAGGATGAGCTTGTCATAGTTGGTCATCTGGCCGACGCGGGCCTGGTCCACGGTATAGGCTACCTTCTTGACCGGGGTGTAGCTGGCGTCAAGAAGGATGAGACCGATTTCATTCTCCAGTCCCTCGTGCATGTCGGCGGGGACGTATCCCTTGCCCATGCGCACGTCAAACTCCATGCGCAACTCGCGATCTTCGGACAACGTGCAAATGTGCTGTTCGGGATCAAGCACCGTGACGTGCTGGTTTTCCTTGATGGCCGCCGCAGTGACCGCGCCCTTGGTGTTCGCCGAAAGCACCAGGCGCTGGGCGACGTCTGTGGTCATGGCCAGACGGATCTGCTTCAGATTGAGAACGATATCGGTGACGTCTTCAATCACGCCGGGAATGGTGGTGAATTCGTGCTGCACGCCTTCGATCCTGGCGGCCACAATGGACGCGCCCTGGAGCGAGGACAGAAGCACCCGGCGAAGCGCGTTTCCGAGCGTGGTTCCGAAACCGCGTTCCAAGGGCTCGCAGATGAAGCGGCCGTAATTGGAACTGGGGTTCAAGTCACGCACGAGCTTCTCGGGCTTGACAAGTTCGGCCCAGTTGCGGGTGTTGATCAGCCGGTCGCCGTTTCGGATGAGCATGTTCGACACCTTGCAAGGCGCAAAGCGCGCCTCTTACTTAGAGTACAGCTCGACGATGAGCTGTTCGTTGATGGGGAACTGAATGTCTTCCCGGGTAGGCATGGCGTTGACTTTGCCCTTGAGATTCTCGCCGTCCACCTCGAGCCAGGCCGGGCATCCGCGACGGGCGATGACCTGCTGGGCTTCCTTGATGATGGGGGAATTGCGATTCTGTTCCCTGACGCCGACCTGATCGCCAGCCTTCACCTGGATGGACGGCACGGTGACCCGGTGTCCATTGAGGGTGAACATGCCATGGCGCACAAGCTGCCGGGCCTGATTGCGGGAGTTGGCGAAACCCATGCGGTAGATGACATTGTCCATGCGCCGCTCAAGAAAAATGAGCAGATTGTCGCCGGTGACGCCCTTTTTCAGGTCCGCGCGCTGAAAATACGCTCGGAACTGCTCTTCAAGAATGCCGTACATGCGGCGGACTTTTTGCTTCTCGCGAAGCTGCACCGCGTAGTCGCTCATTTTCTTGCGAATACGGCCATGCTGTCCGGGGGCATAAGGACGACGCTCATAGGCGCACTTGTCGGTGAAGCACCGGTCGCCTTTCAGAAAAAGCTTGGCGCCCTCACGACGGCACAGGCGGCATTTCGCTCCAGTATAACGTGCCAAGGGTTACCTCCTGATAAGTACCTGCGGGTCCGGTCCCGGCTCGGGGACGTGTCACGGCCGCCTGAGGCGGCCGTCATTGGACCGTGGAATGGTTTTCGCGCGAAACGTCGGCCCTAGACCCTGCGCCGTTTGGGAGGACGGCAGCCATTGTGCGGGATGGGGGTGATGTCACGAATGAAGCTGACCTTGAACCCGGCGTTGTTGATGGCCCGCATGGCGGCCTCACGTCCGGACCCGGGCCCCTTGACCAGGATGCCCACGGTGCGCATGCCGTGTTCCTGAGCCTTTCGGGCCGCATTCTCAGCGGCGATCTGGGCCGCGAAGGGGGTGGACTTGCGCGATCCCTTGAAGCCCGCATTCCCCGAGGTGGCCCAACTTACCACATTCCCTCTCGGATCCGTGAAGGTAATGATGGTGTTGTTGAAGGTCGCCTGGATATGGGCAACCCCGGATGGGATGTTCTTTTTCTCTTTCTTGCCTACGCGGCGAGGTTTAGCCATTTCGCTTGCTCCAAGGGAAGTTTGGCGCCGCGTCCGGAGTTCCCGGACGCCTGGTCACCTGGATTTTTCGATTACTTCTTCTTCTTGCTCATGACCGAGCGGCGCGGTCCCTTGCGGGTGCGTGAATTGGTGTGGGTACGCTGGCCACGCACGGGCAACCCGCGACGATGGCGCAGCCCGCGATAGCATCCGATGTCCATGAGCCGCTTGATATTGGCGGTCACGTCCCGGCGCAGATCACCCTCAACCTTGAAATTCTGCTCGATTTCCTTGCGGATGTTGTTGGTTTCCTCGGCGCTCAGATCGTCGCTGGACTTGGTCCAGTCAACGCCCGTGGCGTCGAGAATGCGCAGGGCCGTGGCCCGGCCGATGCCAAAAATATAGGTCAGCGCGATATCCATCCGCTTCCGTCTCGGAAGATCAACTCCAGCGATTCTGGCCACGATAGTCCCCCTTATCCCTGGCGCTGTTTGTGCCGGGGATTCACGCAGATCACCCGTAACACGCCGTGACGCTTAATGATTTTACAATGTGCGCACAGTTTCTTGATTGACGGCTTGACTTTCATCCTGGCTGCTCCGTAGTCCGTCCGGGAATGTCCCCGGCCGGGAATTAGTCCCGAACGCTCAATATCACGGGACCGTTTTTGGTGACGGCCACCGTGTGTTCAAAATGGGCCGCGAGACTGCGATCTTTGGTCACGGCGGTCCATTTGTCCGACAAGACTTCCACTTCCGGCTTGCCCGCTGTCACCATGGGCTCAATAGCCAGAACCATGCCGGGCTGCAAGGAAACCCGATTGGCCCCTGCCGGGGCGAAGTTGGGCACCTCTGGCTTCTCGTGAAGCTGCTTTCCAATGCCATGCCCAACAAAACGACGTACCACGGAAAAGCCCCGACCTTCAACATATTTCTGCACCGCTCGCGAAATGTCGTACAGGTCGTTTCCTGCCACTGCCTGATCAATGCCGACAAAAAGGGAGTCGCGCGTCACGGACAACAGATCCTCTGCCCGCGCGTCAATCTTCCCGACGGGCACGGTTAAGGCCGAATCGCCGTAAAACCCCTTAAGCACCACTCCCATGTCGAAACTGACCAGATCGCCTTCGACCAAGACCCTCTCCGAGGGAAATCCGTGAACGACTTCCTCGTTGACCGAGCAACACAAGGCATATGGAAACCCGAGATAGCCCTTGAAGGCCGGCTTCACCTTGTAGGTGTCGCACAACGACAGGGCCAGTTCCTCAAATTCCATGGTCCGTATTCCCGGGGCCACATGAAGACGCAACTGATCCAAGATGGCCGCCACGATGCGCCCTGCCTCGCGCAGCAGTCCGATCTCGTTTTCGTTTTTCAGATATATGCCGCGAAACTTCTTCAAAACGAATGCCTTCCCTTGATTCTCCCCTTGGACATAAGCCCTTCATACTGGCGGGAGATAAGGTACGACTCTATCTGCCCCATGAAATCCATGGCCACGCCCACGACAATCAAGAGCGAGGTGCCACCGAAATAAAAGGGGACGTTGAAGTGTTGAATGAGCATCATGGGCAGAACGCACACGGCCGAGATGTAGATGGCGCCCCACAAGGTGATTCGCGTCAACACCCGATCAATATGCTCCTTGGTCTTCACACCGGGGCGGATGCCGGGAATGAACCCACCCTGCTTGCGCAGATTTTCCGCAATGTCCTTGGGATCGAAAATGATCGCCGTGTAGAAGTAGCAGAAGAACACGATCATCGCCACGAACAGCACATTATATACCACGTTTTGCGGGCTGAAATAATGCGCTATGTCGCTTAACCAGGGCACCTGAGAAAAATTGGCGATGGTGGCCGGGAAAAGCAGGATCGATGAGGCGAAGATCGGGGGAATGACCCCGGCGGTGTTGATGCGAAGCGGCAGATGCGTGGTTTGTCCGCCGTACATCTTTCGCCCAACCATGCGTTTGGCGTACTGAATGGGAATGCGTCGCTGCCCGCGCTCGACGAAAATGATCACCCCCAAGACCGCCACCATGACCGCCACCAGAAGCAACAGGACGAACAGACTCAACTCGCCAGCCCCAAGCAACTGGAAGGTATTGATGGTGGCCCGGGGAAATCCGGCCACGATACCCGCGAAAATGATCAGGGAGATGCCGTTGCCGATCCCCTTTCCGGTGATCTGCTCGCCAAGCCACATGAGAAAGACCGTTCCCGTGCACAGGGTGGTCATAGTCATGAGCTTGAATCCCCAGCCGGGAGCGAGAACCACCGGCGCCCCCGTGGGACTGGCCATGCTCTCAAGACCCACGGCGATCCCGAAGCCCTGCACCACGGCGATGAGCACCGTGCCATACCGTGTATATTGGGTCATTTTCTTCTTCCCGGCCGCGCCGTCTTCCTTCTGCATCCGGGCCAGTTCAGGACTGACCACGGTCAACAGCTGGATGATGATGGAGGCCGAGATGTAGGGCATGATCCCCAGGGAGAAGATGGACACATTCCCGAGCGCGCCGCCCGAAAACATGTCGAACAGCCCGAACAGGGTATTTTTGGCGGTTTCGAAAAAGTCGGCCAATGCCGCGGCGTCCACGCCCGGAACGGGCACATGCACGCCTATGCGATACACGGCCAAAAGGAGAAAGGTCCACAAGAGCTTGTTTTTAAGCTCCGGAAGCTTCGCCAGATTCTCTACGCCAGTAAGGGCCACGTATTTTCCACCTTCTAGGACGAGACGGGTTCCGAAGCGTCCTTCGCTTCAAGGATGACGGCCTTGCCGCCGGCGGTGACGATCTTTTCCGCCGCCTTGGCGCTGAATCGATGCGCCTCGACAGTGACTGCAGCGCCCTCGCCGCGACTCAGGATTTTGACCGGCACGTTCTTGGAGCACAGCCCGCTGGCATAAATGTCATCCAGGGTGATTTCCGTCTTTCCGGCAAATGTGGCGAACAACCGATCAAGATTGATCGGCGCGTACGTCACCCGAAAATCGAAATTCTTGAAACCGCGCTTGGGCAGCCGACGGGCCAAGGGCATCTGTCCACCCTCAAACCAGGCAGGCGTGCCGCCTCCGGCGCGGGCGTTCTGGCCCTTGTTGCCCTTGCCGGCCGTGCACCCCTGACCGGTGCCGCGACCACGGCCCAGACGTTTCCGGCTCTTACGTTCCTCGGGGAACGGATACAATTCATGCAGTTTCATGACTCGCTCACCTCAACCAGGTGCTCGACCTTGGCGATCATGCCCAAAACGGTTTCGTTTTTGTCAAACGTCCGTTCCTGGCGGATTTTCGTAAGTCCCAGGGCGCACAAAGTCCCCCGTTGCTTGGGGGGACGCCCATGGGCGCTTTTGACCAGCTTGATTGTAATTTTGCCCGGCATGGCTATTTCCTCGGGGTGTGCAGCGTTTTGCCGCGCAGTTCGCTCACGAAATCTGCGCTGCGCAGGGAGGCCAAACCGGCAATGGTGGCCCGAAGCACGTTGTGCGGGTTGTTGGTGCCGATGGCCTTGGTCAGGATGTCGTGGACGCCCACGGCCTCCATGACGGCCCGCACCGGACCTCCGGCGATGATGCCGGTTCCCTTGGAGGCGGGTTTGAGCACCACCCGTCCAGCGCCGTAACGGCCCAAAATCTCATAAGGCAACGTACCCTCAAGTAGAGGCACCTTGATCATGGACTTTTTGGCCTGGTCGGAAGCCTTGCGGATGGCCTCGGGGACTTCGTTGGCCTTGCCCAGGCCGTAGCCCACGGAACCGTTGCCGTCGCCCACCACGACCAGGGCGCTGAAGCTGAACCGACGGCCGCCCTTGACGACCTTGGCCACGCGGTTCAAATACACGATCTTTTCAATCTGATTGAGTTCCGACTGGTCCATGTTCTTGGATCCTTGCGCGCTTAAAATTTCAGTCCGCCTTCGCGGGCGCCGTCTGCCAGGGCCTTGATACGGCCATGATACAGGTAGCCGTTCCGGTCAAACACCACCGCTTCAATGCCGCGTTCCTTGGCCTTCTGCGCCACCTCGCGCCCAACGCGCGTCGCGGACGCCTTGTCAAGCTTGAGCGCCTCGCCATCTTTGCACAGGGCCAGGGTGGAGGCGCTGGCCAGCGTCTGCCCGGCGATATCGTCCACAACCTGGGCATAGATATGCCGGTTGGAGCGATAGACCACGAGCCTGGGACGCTCGGGAACGCCGGAAATCTTTTTGCGGATGCGCACCGTGCGGCGCTTGCGCGCTTGTTCCTTGGTGAGTTTCATATGCAGCCCTATTTCTTGCCGCCGGATTTTCCGGCCTTGCGACGAATCGTCTCGGTTTCGTACTTGATGCCTTTGCCCTTGAAGGGTTCGGGCGGACGCACGCGACGTATGCGGGCCGCAGTTTCGCCCACAAGCTGCTTGTCGATTCCGGCCAGGGTCAGCTTGTTGCCTTCCACCTTGGCCGCGATCCCCTGGGGCAACTTGAACTCCACCTGGTGAGAAAATCCGACGCTAAGCGATACGATGTCGCCCTGTGTCGAAACCTTGTACCCGACACCAATGACTTCAAGGGTCTTGGAGAATCCCTTGCTCACTCCTTCGACCAGATTGGCCAGAAGGGTGCGGCGCAGGCCGTGCTGGGCACGGGCCACCCGGGTGTCATCCAAACGGTTGACGGAAACCGTGCTCCCCGCAATGGCATAGGCCACCTTGGGATGCGTGGGCGTGCTGAGCTCGCCCTTTGGCCCTTTGACCATCACCGCTCCATCCTCGACAGCGACACTGACGCCGCTGGGCAGGATGATTTCCTTTTTTCCTATCCTGGACATGGTAAGTTCCTCACGCGCCTTTACCGGCTACCAGATCTCGCAGAGCAGTTCACCGCCCACGCGCTGTTCGCGGGCGGATGCGGCAGCCATAACACCCCGGGATGTGGACAAAATGCTGATGCCCAACCCGTTTTGGACGTCTGGAATACCTTCAGCCCCAACATAGACCCTGCGGCCTGGCTTGCTGATCTTTTTCAAGCCCGCAATGGTGGGCTTGCCGCTGGAATATTTCAGGGTGATGTTCAAATGAAGGCCTTCCACGGCATAGTCTGCGATATAGCCTTCGTCCTTAAGGATGGTGGCGATGGACGCCTTCATCTTCGAGACGGGCATGACCACAGCGGCGTGGAGCGCCTGATGGGCATTGCGAATACGCGCGAGCATGTCGGCGATGGGGTCGACAACGGACATTTCCCTTTCTCCTTCGCTTACCAGCTCGATTTCCGCACGCCGGGAAGTTCGCCAGCCAGCGACATGTTTCTGAAACAAATACGGCACAAGCCGAACCTGCGTAAAAACGCCCTGGACCGGCCGCATATGGGGCAACGGTTGTATGCCCTTGCAGAAAATTTCGGCTTGCGGCGGGCTTTGACCATGAGTGCTGTACGAGCCAAGACCGATCTCCTTATTTTTTGAACGGCATGCCGAGCAGGTCCAGTAGAACCTTGCCTTCCTTGTCGGAACGAGCGCTGGTGACGATGGTCACGTTCATGCCCTTGACGCGCTCGACCCTGTCCACGTTGATCTCCGGAAAAATGGTGTGTTCCCGGATACCCAGCGTGAAGTTGCCCCTGCCGTCAAAACCCCTGTCGGGAATGCCCCGAAAATCCCGCACACGCGGCAGGGCATAGTTGATCAGCTTGTCCAGGAAGTCCCACATGCGCTCGTGGCGAAGCGTGACCCGGCACCCGACAGGAAGGCCCTCGCGCAGCTTGAACGCAGCGATGGACTTCCGGGCCCGGGTGATCACCGCTTTCTGGCCGGCTATGGAGGTCAACTCCACAACGGCTTCCTCGATGAGCTTGTTGTTCTGGCTGGCCTCGCCCAGACCGATGTTGAGCGAGACGGCCCGAAGCTTCGGAATCTGCATGGACGAGGTGTACCCGAACTCTTTTTTGAGGGCGGGGGCCACCTTTTCGGAATACATGTTTTCCAGGCGGGTCATAATCTTATCCCTTATCGATGTCCTGGTTGCATTTCTTGCAGAACCGGACCTTTTTGCCGTCTTCCGTGACCTTGTACCCCACCCGCGTCGGCTTGGCGCACGAGTCGCACAAGAGAGCCACGTTGGAAATATGCAAGGGCGATTCCTTCTCCACGATGCCGCCGGGGGTTTTGGCATACGGATTGGCTTTGGTGTGGCGCTTGACCATATTCACCTTTTCCACCAGGATCCGATCTTTCTTCGGGAAAAGTTTGAGCACGCGGCCCACCTTGCCCTTGTCCTTGCCCGCAGTGACAATGACCTTGTCGTTTTTACGAATCTTGTAGATTTTCATGGCGTCCTCAATGCGGCGGCAGCGTCTCTACAGAACCTCAGGGGCCAGAGAGACGATTTTCATGAAGTTTTTCTGCCGCAGTTCCCTGGCCACGGGTCCGAAAATGCGGGTGCCCACGGGCTCAAGCTGGCTGTTCAGCAGCACGGCGGAATTGTTGTCGAATTTGATGTAGGAACCGTCGGGACGACCAATTTCCTTTGTGGTGCGAACCACAACGGCCTTCATCACCGCGCCCTTTTTCACCTTGGAATGAGGCATGGCTTCCTTGACGGAAACCACGATGATGTCCCCCACGCCCGCGTACCGGCGACGGCTGCCGCCCAGAACCTTGATGCAGCTGACCTTCTTGGCTCCGGAGTTGTCCGCCACGTCGAGTTTGCTTTCCACCTGGATCATCGTATCACCCTAAACCGCTTTTTCCATGATTTGGACCAGATGCCAGCGCTTGCGCCTGGACAAGGGTCGATGCTCGATGATCCGCACCGTGTCACCCATGCCGCATTCGTTGGCCGGATCGTGGGCCATGAACTTTTTGTGGCGGCGGATGAACTTCTTGTACAGCGGGTGCTGGATCAGGGTCTCGACCCGGACCACGATGGTCTTGTCATTTTTGCTCGAAACCACGACGCCGGTCAGTACGCGCCGATTGCTCTTTTTCTCTTCAGTCATGTCAAGGCTCCGCTTAAGCGCCGGGCGCGGATTTCTCGCGCAGCACGGTCAATATCCGGGCGATGTTTTTTTTGACGTCCCCAAGCTTGTGCGTCTTTTCCAACTGTGCCGTGGCATGCTGAAAACGCAGCTTGAAGAGTTCCTCGCGACTTTCGCCCAAAAGGTCATGCAGGGACTTGACCTCTTTCTCGCGCAATTCGGCGACCTTCATGGCTACGCCACCTCCTTGACCACAATCTTGGTCTTGATGGGCAGCTTATGCATGGCCCGGGTCAGCGCCGTCTTGGCCACTTCCATGTCCACGCCCTTGATCTCGTAGAGCACCCGGCCAGGCTTGACCGCTGCATACCAGCCAACGGGAGCGCCCTTTCCCTTGCCCTGACGGACTTCAGCGGGCTTTTCGGTGATGGGATGGTCGGGAAAAATACGAATCCATACCTTCCCGCCGCGTTTGATGTGGCGCATTATGGCCACACGGGCAGCCTCGATCTGCTGGCTGGTCAGCTTGCCGTGCTCCATGGCCTTGATGCCCACCTCGCCGAAGGCCACGCTGGCCCCGCGAGTGGCCGGTCCACGCAACCGACCCTTTTGCATCTTGCGGAATTTGGTTTTATTGGGAGCCAACATTACGCTTCAACCTCTCTGTCGAGTATCTCGCCCTTAAAGATCCAGACCTTGACCCCGATGACCCCATAGGTCGTCTTGGCCGTGGCCAAACCGTAGTCGATGTCGGCGCGAAGGGTCTGCAAGGGCACGCGGCCGTCGCGGTACCATTCAGCGCGGGCGATTTCAGCCCCGGCCAGGCGGCCGGCGCAGGCCACCTTGATGCCCTCTGCCCCGAACTTGCGCGACAGGCCCACCGTACGCTTCATGGCCCGACGGAAAGCCACCCGGCGTTCCAGCTGCAAAGCAATGTTCTCGGCCACCAGTTGGGCATCGATCTCAGGCCGCCGAATCTCGTTGACCTCGACGGTGAACTCGCGTCCAAACCGCTGCTTCAAGTCGGCACGCACCTTTTCGATCTCCGTTCCCTTGCGGCCGATGACGATGCCCGGACGCGCGGTGTGGATGATCAACCGAATTTTTCCCCCGGCGCGCTCGATCTCGATCTTGGAGATCCCCGCGTGGTACAGGGTCTTCTTCACGAACTTGCGAATCTTGCTGTCCTCGAAGACAAAGGCGGGGTAATCTTTCTTTGAGAACCACCGGGATATCCAGGTCTTGTTGTACCCCAGTCTGAATCCGTACGGATGAACTTTCTGGCCCATGTCAAGCTCCTAGCTTTCCGCGACAACCACAGTGATGTGGCTGGTGCGTTTCACGATCCGGTTGGCCCTGCCCATGGAACGAGTCAGAAGGCGCTTCCAGGACGGTCCCGGATTGATGATCACCTGCTTGACCGTGAGGGTGTCGATATCCACGCCGGAAATCTGTTCGGCATTGGCCACGGCGGAGTGCAGCACTTTGCCGATAAGCTGCGCGGCCTTTTTGGGCGTGAACTTTAAAATGTTCATCGCCTCCTCGACGGGGCGGCCCTTGATGTTGTCGGCCACCAACCGCGCCTTTTGCGGCGAGACGCGGATATATCTGGCTATGGCTTTGGCTTCCATCTTTTTATCCTGGTGCGAGGTCAAAGGTCGCGGGAGCGCCCGTTACTTCTTGGCCTTGGTTTTTTTGTCCGCGGCGTGCCCGTGGAACGTGCGCGTGGGGGAAAACTCGCCAAGCTTATGTCCGACCATGTTCTCAGACACGAACACCGGGATGAATTTCTTCCCATTGTGCACGGCAAAGGTCATGCCGACCATCTCGGGCAGTATGGTGGAGCGACGGGACCAGGTCTTAATGACCCGGCGGTCCTTGCTTTCGTTGGCGATCTGGACCTTGTGCTGCAGGTGGTCGTCCACGAAGGGACCTTTTTTCAGGGAACGAGGCATATCCTATTCTCCTACTTTTCGCCGCGCCGCTTCACGATCAGCTTGGAAGAGGGCTTTTTGACGTTGCGGGTCTTGTAGCCCTTGGTGGGCTTACCCCACGGGGTCACCGGATGACGGCCGCCGGAGCTTTTGCCTTCACCGCCGCCCAGGGGATGGTCGACCGGGTTCATGGCCACGCCGCGCACCTTGGGCCGACGGTTGAGCCAGCGATTGCGCCCGGCCTTGCCGATGGAAATGTTCTCGTGCATGACGTTGCCCACCTGCCCCACCGTGGCGGTGCAGGATGACAGGACGTTGCGCACCTCGCCCGAGGGCAGCCGCACCAGGGCGTACTTGCCTTCCTTGGCCACAAGCTGGGCGTAGGTTCCGGCCGCGCGGCACATCTGTCCGCCCCGCCCGGGGTTGAGCTCGATGTTGTGAAGGAGCGTGCCCACGGGAATGCGCTTGAGCGGCAAGGCGTTTCCGGGTTTGATGTCCGCCGTTTCGCCGGCGGCCAGGGTGTCGCCCACGGAGATGCCAACCGGCGCCAGGATGTAGCGCTTTTCGCCGTCGGCATAGTGCAACAGGGCGATGCGGGCGCTGCGGTTGGGATCATATTCAATGGAGAAGACCTTGGCCGGTATCCCCCACTTGTCGCGCTTGAAATCGATGATGCGGTACAGGCGCTTGTTTCCGCCGCCCCGACGGCGCGAGGTGATCCGTCCGTAGGAGTTGCGCCCGGACTTGCGCGGCAGTCCTTCGGTGAGGGACTTTTCCGGGGTGGACCGGGTAACTTCCTCGAAGGTGGACACCGTCTGGAAACGGCGTCCTGCGGAAGTGGGTTTCAGCTTACGGATGGACATGTCTAGACCCCTTCAAAAAACTCAATTTTATCGCCAGCGGCCAGGGTCACGTAGGCCTTCTTCATGCCCGGCACCCGACGCAGAACCCGGCCGAAGCGACGCTTGCGAGGTTTTCGCACCGTCACGCTCACGGAATCCACTTTGACGGAAAAGGCGGCTTCCACGGCCTTTTTGATCTCGATCTTGTTCGACCCGGGCGCAACCTGGAAGACAACCTGGTTGGCAGCTTCCTTGACGAAGGTGGCCTTTTCCGAAACCAGCGGCCGAAGCAGTATGCTAGCGTAATCCATGGCGAAGCCTCTCCTGTACGCGAAGCGCGGCGTCCGTGGCCATCACCACCTGCTCATGCAGGAGCACGTCATAGACATTGAGCATGTCGTGCCGGATGACTTTGATGCCGGGCAAATTCCTCGCTGAAAGCTCGAGCTTGTTATCAGACTCCGTCAGGACAATCAATGCTTTTTTCAGTCCAAGATCACCGGCCACCTTGGCCATGAGCTTGGTCTTGGCCTCGGCCAGATCGAACTTGTCAATCAGCATCAGGCTCGACTCGCCCAGTTTGGCCGACAGGGCCATTCTCAGGGCCAGTTGGCGCACCTTGCGGTTGACCTTGAACTCATAATCACGCGGACGCGGACCATGGATGACCGCGCCACCCCGCCACAAGGGGGAACGGCTGCTCCCCGCCCGGGCCTTGCCCGTGCCCTTCTGCCGCCAGGGCTTGTGCCCGCCGCCGGAGACTTCGCTCCGGGTCTTGGTGCTGTGCGTTCCGGCCCGTTTGGCGGCCAGTTGGGCGCGCACCACAAGATGCAGCACCTCGGGACGCACGGTCACCTCGAACACCTCGGGGGAAAGCTCGAGCTCTCCGACTTCCCGTTTGGTCTGATCAAATATCTTTACGTTGGCCATTTCAATCACCCTTAGCCCTGCTTGCGAACCATGACCACGGCGTTTCTGGGGCCCGGAATCTGGCCCTTGACCAGGAGGAGATTGTCCTCCGGCCGCACGTCCACGATCTCAAGACCAATGCAGGTCACGGTCTTGGCGCCCATGTGGCCGGCCATCTTCTTGCCTTTCATGACCTTGCCGGGCTCGGTGTTGTTGCCGATGGAACCGCCGGAACGATGGGCTTTCTCCGTTCCGTGAGTGGCTTTTAAGCCCTTGAAGTTCCAGCGTTTCATGACGCCCTGAAAACCCTTGCCGATGGATGTGCCGGTGACCTTGACCTTTTCCCCGGGTGCGAAAATGGAGACGGTCAGATCCATGCCCAGTTCGAAACCGCCGGCGCCGTCGAAACGAAGCTCGCGAAGGACGCGGTATTCGCCACGGCCAGCCTTGGCCAGGTGCCCGCGCATGGGCTTGGTGGCCTTGCGCTCCGGGATCTGGTCAAAGGCGATCTGAACGGCTTCATAGCCGTCGTTGGCCGGGGTTTTGATCTGCACCACCGGACATGGTCCGGCCTGGATCACCGTCACCGGGACAATCGTGCCGTCGTCGGCGAAAATCCGGGTCATCCCCAGTTTCCGGCCCAAAATTCCTAGCGTGCCTGCCATGATGTCCCTCGTCCTAGAGCTTGATTTCCACGTCGACACCAGCCGGAAGGCTGAGTTTGCCCAGCGCGTCCACGGTCTGCTGCGTGGGTTCCATGATGTCCAAAAGACGTTTGTGCACCCGCATCTCGAACTGCTCCCGGGACTTTTTGTCCACATGCACGGAACGGTTGACCGTGTACTTGTGGATGTCCGTGGGCAGCGGAATGGGCCCAGCCACGCCCGCGCCGGTGTTGCGCGCCGTATCCACGATCTCGGAGACGGCTTTGTCAAGAATGCGGTAGTCGTATGCTTTCAGTTTGATGCGGATGCGATCGCTATTCATGGCAACCATTTCCTTACTCCACGATTTCCGAGACGACGCCCGCGCCAACAGTCCGGCCGCCTTCGCGA
>NZ_JAZHDB010000135.1:0-3512 GCF_036584575.1 Desulfolutivibrio sp. | reverse complement strand
CCTGTCCGCAGTTGTGGACACCTCAAGAGCGGTGTGGACTGAAGGATGGATATAAGCTAGAATTTACTATCCACTATTCGTCTATAAAAAGGACTTTCTACTTATTGGCTTTGCATCATTGATTTTGCTGATTTTTATTGTTGTGGCTATTGTGCTTCAGTTTAAGATGTTATCAAGGCAGATTACTTTAGCCCAGCTTAGGGAGAATCTTACCAGCTTCTTTACTCACGAATTGCGCTCTCCTCTTCAAAGTGCTCTCTCCTCAATTGAAATGGCAGAGATGTACAGCGATAAAAAGGAGGTCGATAGTTTTCTGGAGCTTTCAAGGAATAAGGTTGTTTATATAAATAGGTTAATTGAAAAGCTTCTTGATATAAATAAACTAGAGAAAAATAAGGTTAATCTTATTATGGAGAGGTTTCCTTTAAAGATAGCAGTTGCGCATGGCTGCCGCGATCATTGAGGCCTGCGGCCCGGTCACGGCCAGCCCCCCCTCGGGGATGGCCCCGGCCTTGTCCCGGGCGATGTCGCCAAGGGTGGGGCCGAGGATGTGGGCATGGTCCATGCCTATGGGCGTAAAGACCGTCATGTCCCGGTGAAGCGCCGTGGTGGCGTCGTGGTCGCCGCCGAGCCCGGCCTCGTAGACCGCCACGTCCACGGGGCGCGCCGCAAAAAGCCGGGCGGCCATGACCGTCAGGAGTTCGAAATAGGTCAGCCGACCGGCGTCGCCCAAGTGGGCCGTGGCCGCTAGCACGGTTCGGGCCGCGTCCGTCCAGTCGGCCTCGGAAAAAAAGCCGTCGCCAAGCGGCGCGCCCGGCGTTGCGGCGGCCCCGGGAAGGTCGCCCTGATACCGGCGGATGCGTTCGCGCACGGACAGGAAATGGGGCGAGGTGAAAAGGCCGCAGGACAGCCCGTGGGCCGCGCCCAGGGCGGCCAGAAGCGTGGCCGTGGCGCCCTTGCCGTTGGTGCCCACCACCTGGACGGCGGCCTGGGGCGGCCGGTTCGGGCTAAGGGCGGCCAGAAGCGTGGCCGTGGCGCCCTTGCCGTCGGCGCCCACCACCTGGGCGGCGGCCTGGGGCGGCCGGTCCAGGCCCAGGGCGGCAAGCGCTCGGGACATGCGGTCGAGCCGCAGGTCCATGTGGAAAAGCCCCAGGCCCTCCAGGCGGGCGGCAAACTCGGCAAAGGTGCGCGGCAGGCGGTCAGAAATAAAACGACTCCTTCTCGCGCAGCAGATGGTAGGTGTAGCCCGCCAGGTCGCGCTGCAACTCCTCCTGGATCTGGGCCGAAAAGGGCGACTTCATGTGGTAGATGTGGATCTTCGGGCGCACCGTGAGCCGTTCCAGCTCGGCCCGCAAAAGCCTGGGCGTCAGATGCTTGGAGATTTTGGCCAGTTCCTCCATGGAATTGGGAAACGAGGCCTCGGTGATCAGGTTGGTCAGGGGAAAGGGCAGGGCGTTGAGGAAATCCCACCACGGACCATTGGAGCCAGTGTCGCCGGTGTAGGCCACGTTGTGCTTCCCGTCCTCGGACCACAAGACGAACCCCGAGGCGGCCCGGGCGTGGTTGACCGGACAGGTGGCCACCTGGAGGCCGCCGACCTGGATGACCGTTCCGGGCGCCAGGGGGTGGTAGGCCAAAACCGGGGCTTGCTCGGGAATGACCGTGAAATCGGGCCAGATGGTGTCGTTGAGCAGGTGGTCGGCGATGCTTTTGAGGACTTCCGGCAGGCCGTGGATGCGCACCGGGGGCCGGTTCTTCCCGGAGAAGAACTCGATGAGGTTGTCGGCCAGAAACAGGATGTCTTTGATGTGGTCGAGGTGGGCGTGGGTGACGAAGATGTCCGTGATCCTGGACTGTTGGGCCAGGTCCAGGGCGGAAGTGACGGACCCGGCGTCGAGCAGGATGGTGTCGTCGACCAGAAAGGAGGTCAGATGATGCCCCGGCAGATCCGATCCGGAACAACCGAGAACCCTGAAGAACATGTACCGTCTCCGCTGGATTCGGGTGGTCTTGATGTGACGCACCATGCGCGCCCCGGGGCGTCCGTGTCAAGCCGGGAGGCGTGAGGCGGTCGGGCGCGGCGTGCAGGGTGCGGTTTTGAACGGGCTGCCCCTTGCCAAGTCCGGAAGAATGAATTACATGATTCCGCTTTCAGGGAATTTACGGAGGACGACATGAAAAAAGATATCCATCCCAAAGTTTTCAAGGCCAAGATCCGCTGCAACTGCGGCGCTGAAATCGAAGCCCTTTCCACCAAGGGCGAAGAAGTCCTCGTGGAAATCTGCTCCAATTGCCATCCCTTCTACACCGGCAAGCAGCGCTTCGTGGACACCGCCGGGCGCATCGACCGTTTCCGGAAGAAGTACGCCAAGTTCGAGCAGCCCACAGCCTGATCGCCCGCATCTCCGGCCGCGCCCCCGCCCGGGGCGCGGTACGGTTCGTCCGCCAGCCTCCCGTCCGGGAGCTCCCTGCGGCTTTTCCCGGACGGCGAGTGAAAAGGCCGACAAAGGGAACACCATGATTTTTGGCCTCGTCAAGCGCCTTGTGTGTCAGGCTGCATCCACCGTCGGCGGCCAGGCCGTCATGGAAGGCGTCATGATCCGGGCCGAGGACCGGTTGGCCATCGCCGTGCGCAAGCCCGACGGGGCCATCGAGGTCCAAAACCGCCCCTGGTTCAGCCTGACCTCCAACCCGCTTCTTAAAAAGCCCTTTTTGCGCGGCTTTCCCATCCTTTTGGAGACCCTGGTCAACGGCATCTCGGCGCTCAACTTCTCGGCCCAAAAGGCCCTGGAGGAGGAAAACCAGGAGCTCAAGCCCTGGGCCATGACCCTGACCATCGCCGCCTCCGTGGGGTTCGCCCTGTTTCTCTTCGTGGTGCTGCCGCACCTGTTCACCCTGGGCGTCAAGGCCCTGGGGCTGTCCGGCGGGGTGGAGGCTCTTTCCTTCCACGCCTGGGACGGGCTGTTTAAAATGGTCATGTTCGTGGGCTATATCGCCGTCATCTCCCTTTTGCCCGATATCCGCCGCGTCTTTGAGTACCACGGGGCCGAGCACAAGGTGATCTGGGCCCATGAAAGCGGGCAGCCCCTGACCCCCGAGTCCGCCAAGCCCTTCTCGCGCCTGCATCCCCGGTGCGGCACCGCCTTCGTCCTTTTTGTCCTGGCCGTGTCCATCGCCCTCTACGCCGTGCTGGTGCCGGGCGTGCTGGCCCTTTTTACCCCGGAAAACGTCATCCTCAAACATGCCTACATCGTCGGCCTCAAGCTCGTGCTCATGATCCCCATCAGCGCCGTGGCCTACGAGATCGTCAAGTACGCCGGAAAACACTACGACAGGCCCCTGTGCCGCATCCTCTCCGGGCCGGGACTGTTTATGCAGATGCTGACCACCCACGAGCCCGACGAAAAGCAGCTCGAAGTCGCCATCGCCGCCTTAAACGGCGCGATCCGCAAACCCCATGGTCCCGCACGAAGTCCGTGACCCCGGCGATGTCCGCCGCGAACTTGATGGAC
>NZ_JAZHDB010000134.1:0-18053 GCF_036584575.1 Desulfolutivibrio sp. | reverse complement strand
TCCATCCCCGCCCCCCCCAAGGGGTTCGGCGGCATCGCCTTCGGATCGCCCCCCACGGCCATGTCTGATTCCACACTGGAAGCGGAGATACCGGAACTGCGCACCACCACCTATTCCCGCACCAGCATGCCCAACACCTTCGCCGGGCACGGCGTCTCACGCATCCTCTACGAATTTTACGACAACGCCTTCTACCATGTCTGGATCGATTTCGACGGCGCCGAGACCTTCATGGCCGTGCTGGGGGATCTGCGGGCCACCTACGGCCCTCCGACGGAGACCATCCCGGAAAAGCACTACAATTCCTGGTCCATTGGCGACGTAAACATCTATTGCGTCTACCATCCCGAGGACGGCGCCGGCGACGCCAGCTTCTGGTTCCAGCCCGTCTACCTGGAAAAAGAACAGCTGGTGAAGCAGTACAAAAAATCCATGCTGGAGGCCGCTTCTCCAAAGCCCTGACCGGCCCGCTGCGATTCATGCCCCAAAAAAAACGGCCCATCCTCTCCCGGAGGACGGGCCGTTTTTTTGTCACACCCGCCCGGCTACGGGCGGCTACGGATCGATACGCATGATGTACGCCTTGTCCGGGTCGAGATATTTCCCGGCCAGGGCCTTCACATCCTCCCCGGACAGGGTCACGGCCTTCTCGATGATCTCACGCTTATGGTCCATGCCAAAGCCATGCACCAGCTCGCTCGCCGCCTCGGAACTGCGCGCCCCCAGGCGTTGCCGTCCCCGCTGGTAGTCGCCCCACAACAGGTTCCTGGCCCTGGATATCTCGGCCGCAGGCACCCCCTGCCGCCGCAAGTCCCCAGCCACCCGGGAAAACCCCTCCAGCGCCCGGGCGGCCTTGTCCGGCTCCGTCCCGATATAAAACGCCAAAAACCCGGTATTGACCGACTGCCACAGAAACGAGGTCACCGAATAGCCCAGGCTCTCCTTGTCGCGCAGATCACGGAACAAAAGCCCGCCCTGCCCGGCCAGGGCGCTGTTTAACAGCTCAAGCCCCGGGGTGTCCGCCCCGGACGTGCCGCAGACCGGAAAGATCCACAGCAGATGGGTCTGATTGCGCCCGGCCAGGGTCAGCTTCTCCTCCCGCTTCTTTCCCCATTCGGGCGCCGCGAAGGCATAGGGCTCGGCCGGGCCGCACAACTCCGCCAGGGATTTGGCCAGGGCCACCATCTGTTCGCGGTCAAAGTCGCCGCACACGGACACCACCCACGGCATGCGCATCTGGCGGGCGAAAAACCGCCGCGCGTCGTCCGGGGTAAAGGCCGCCACCCGCTCGGAATCCCCAAGCCGGGTGTAGGAATAGCCGCCCGAGGCATACAGAAAGGGGAAAAGCTTGCGGAAGGCCAGCCCCATGGGCTCGTCCTCCTGGCGCTTGATGTCCGCCAGCTGGCTCTGCCTGGCCCGATCCACCTCGGAGGCGGTGAAGGCCGGTTCGCGCATGACCTCGGCGAAAAGCCCCAGCACGTCGCCTGCGAACCGGGCCGGATACCGGGCCTCCAGGCTGAACGTGTCCCGCCCCGACGCAGCGGACAGCGTGGCCGCCCGGTCGGATAAAAAGTCCTGGATCTCCACGGCCCCGCGACTGGCCGTCCCCATGGTCAGGGCCGCCGAGGCCAGTTGCGCCAACCCCTGGTCCTGCGGGGTTAAAAGCGTGTCGCCGCCAGCAAAGACCATGGACACGGCCGCATACGGCAGGGCCGCGTCCGGCTGGAGCACCAGCCTGCGGCCGCCGCCCAGATCCACGATCTCCGCCTTATCCTCCCGGCCCACGCCGCCCGGGGCCTTGGCCGAACCAGCCGCCGCAGGCCACACCCCGGCCACGGCCTTTTCCAATTGCGTAGCGTCCACCTTGCCCTTTGCGTCCTTGGGCAAAAGGGCCACGGCCCGCAGATCGCCAGGACGCAGCACCCCGTCCATCACCTTCTGCAACTCCGCCCTGTCCACCTGGGACGCCGCCCGCAGATAATTCGCCTCGCCCTCGATCCCATAGCCGTAAAACAAAAAGGATCCGAACTTGGAGGCCACCCCCGGGATGGTCTCCTTGGCCCGAAACAGTCCATCTTCGAGGTTGAGCTTGACCCGCTCGATCTCCCGGTCCGTGAAATCCCCGACCCGGAGCCCGGCCAGATTCGCCAAAAGCTCCTTCCAGAACGTCTCCAGGTTGGCCGCGTCCAGCGTGGCCCCGATATACAGCACGCCGCCGCGTTCCAGGGTCATGGACGATGCCGAAATCTCGTCCACCAGCCGCTTCTCATACTTGAACGTGCGATACAGCCGCGAGGTCTCGTCGCCCCCCAGAAGCTGGGCGAAAATCTCCAGCGCCGCTTCCTCCGGGGCACGCATTCCGGCCGTGGGAAAGGCCACGCTCAAATAGACCTTGTTCCACTCCCCGAACTCCACCTTGATCTCGGGTTTGACCCCCGGCGTGAGCGTCAGGGGCATGGGCGGCATGATGGTCCGGCTATTTTGCATCCCCCCGAAAAGGGCCTCGGCCTGTTGCACCACCTCCCCGGCATCCACCTTGCCCGCTACCACCAAAAGCATGGACTGAGGCTGATACCACCGGGAAATATATCCCTTGATGTCCTCCCCCGTGAACCCTGACACCGTGTTCCGGAATCCGATGATCGGGCGTTCATAGCCGGTTCCCGGCCACAAAAGGGCCTGCAGATCCTGGAAGATGACGTCTTGCGGATCGTCCTTGCCCCGGTCGATCTCGGACAGCACCACCTTTTTTTCGCTGGCCAGCTCCTGCGGGTCGAACCTGGCCCCGAAAATCATGTCCTGGATGACCTCCAGCCCCACCAGCCACCTGTCCGCAGGCATGTCCGCATAGAAAACCGTATAATCGAAACTCGTGGCCGCGTTCACCGCGCCGCCCGCGCTCTCGATGTCCTTGGCCGCCTGGCCCACCTGGCGCTTCTGCGTGCTCTTGAACACCATGTGTTCCAAAAGATGGCTGATCCCGGACTGCTCCGGCGTCTCATAGGCCGACCCGGCATGCACGTACAAACGCACCGAGGCCAACGGAAACCGCTCGTCCTCGATCACCGCCACGGTCATCCCGTTTTTTAAAACCGATATCCTGGGCACGGCCCCGTTCGCAGCCTGGGACAGACCCGCCATAAACATGACGAAAAAAACAATCACATTGCGCAGCATCAGCATTCCTCCTTAGTACATCGGGGCTGCCGCCCCGCCCAGCTGCCCAGCTATCGGGCTATCGGGGCTGCCGCCCCGTACCCCGCCCGGGGGGACAATGTCCCCCCGGACCCCCCGTCACCGGGCTTGGGCCTTCGCCGCTTTGCGGCGGCGGCCCAAGCCCGGAAACGCGGGTTTCGGGAGACGATGCGACCCGTGGTTTCGCGTCGGCCTCCGGCCGGAAGGCATAGCCTTCCGGCCGGAGGCCGATGCGTACACGGGGTGCAGGGGGGTTACCCCCCTGCCGGGGGTACGGGGGCGGCGCCCCCGCCTCCCGCAAAGATCTGTCGCGTCTTGGTGAGCCGAAGCGCCTCGGGCGGCGTGTCGGGACAGACGGCGCGAATGAGCTTCAGGGGACTGATATATTTCTCCCGCCAGGAGAACACAAGGCGCAGGGTATCCGGGGCCAGGGGTTCGAGGTGTTCGAACAAGGGCCGGATGTCCTCGCTTTTCACGCCTTTTTTGGTCTCGCGCAGATAGGGGAAGTGTGGCGCGGCGGCGAGGGCGGCGAAGGCGGCGAGGGTTTCGGCGGCCAGGGCCGGGGCGCCCGGGGCGTGAACACGCAGGGTGAATTCCTCGGCCACGGGTTGGGTCACCTTGCGCCCCATGCCCAATTCCTCGACGTGGGACAACACGAGCCCTTCGGGCAGGGCCGGGGCCAGGAGCCGGGCGAAGGCCTCAGGGGAAAGGGGCTTGCGCAGATAAACGGCGAACCATTCGGCCTGGCTTTCCACCCCCACGGGCAACGCCCAGCCGAAGGACAGAATCGGCATGGGGTGGAAGCCGCTGGAAAAGGTGGGACTGACCCCGGCCCGGCGCAGGGAGCGTTCGAAGACGCTTTGCAGTTCGAGCTGGCTCAAATAGGCGGCGGGTCCGAGTTTGGCGTACCAGACCCGGTAGTGGGCGGCCTTGAGGGTAAGGTCTTCAGTGGCGGTATCGGGGGCCGCCGCCTCGGCCGGGACTTCCGGACGGCTGCGGTTGAGCCGGGGCCGGATGTCCAGATGGGCCTGGGAGGGAAGCCCGCAACGGCGGCCGTCGAAGGAGCACAGGCCGCAGCCGGAGCAGTCGCCGAAGCGGCAGTCCGGGGTCAGCGCGCCTTCCCGGGCCCGGCGGCGTTCCCGTTTGAGGTAGGCCGTGGACACCCCGGTTTTCAGATGGTCCCAGGGCAGGGGCGCGTCAGGGTCGCGGGCGGCCAGGTAGGCGTCGGGATCGATGCCGCAGGCGGCGAAGGTTTCGTCCCACAGGACGGGATCGAAATGGTCCAGCCAGTCGCAAAACAGCGCCCCGGCCCGGTAGGCGTGCAGCACGGCCCCGGACAACGCCCGGTCGCCGCGCGAGAAGACGCCTTCCAGGCGGCTCATGGACGGTTCATGCCAGCGCATGACCAGTTTTTTGTTGGTGGCGAACATCTCGCGCAAAAAGGCGATCTTTTGGGTGGTGTCTTCCTTCGAGTCCTGGCGTTCCCATTGAAACGGGGTGTGGGGCTTGGGCACGAAGGGGGACACGGCGGCCGTGACCTGGAGGCGTTTGACGCCGCGCGGGGCCAGGGCCAGCACCCGCTGGCACAGCTCGAAGATGCCCTGGACGTCGGCCCGGGTCTCGGTGGGAAGCCCGATCATGAAATAGAGTTTGACCTGCTGCCAGCCTTTGGCGAAAAGCCGCCCGGCATGGGACAGGATGTCCTCCTCGGAGATGCCCTTGTTGATCACGTCGCGCAGGCGCTGGGTGGCGGCCTCTGGAGCCAGGGTTGCGCCGGTGCGGCGGATGCGGGCCATGATTTCGAGCATGGGATCGCTTAAGGTTCCGGCCCGAAGCGACGGCAGAGAGATGGACACCTGCTCCTGGCGGCATTTGTGCGCGGACTGGGAAAAAAGGCTCTCCAGGGCCGAGAAGTCCCCGGTGGACAGGGACAAAAAGGACAGTTCCTCGAAGCCGGTGCAGCGCAGGCCCTCCTCCACCAGGGAGGAGATGGTGTCCAGGCTGCGTTCGCGCACGGGGCGATAGACCATGCCCGCGTGGCAAAAGCGGCAGCCCCGGGTGCATCCCCGGGCGATCTCCACGGCCAGCCGGTCATGCACGGCCTGGCCGAAGGACACGGGCCGCCGGGTGGGAAAGACCGCCGCATCGAGATCGGGCGTCAGGGTCTTTTCCACCTGCTCGTAGCCGGGAACCAGGGGTCGTACGCCGCCGCCCGGCGCGGCCTCGAAAAAAGAAGGCACATAGACGCCAGACAGCCTCGACAGGGCGCGTAAAAGCGTGGCCCGGTCCTCGCCCCTGGCCCGGGAATCGCGCACGGCCTCAAGCAGGGCGGGCAGAATCTCCTCGCCGTCGCCAAGCACCGCGATGTCGATGAAGGGGGTCAGGGGTTCCGGATTGAAGGCGCAGCCGCCGCCAGCGGCCACCAGGGGCATGGAGGCGTCGCGCTCGGAGGAAAAAAGCGGCAGCCCGGCCAGATCGAGCATGAAAAGGACGTTGGTGTAGCACAGTTCGTGGGTCAGGTGGAAGGCCACCATGTCGCACAGGGAAAGAGGGGTGTCGGTCTCCAGGGTGCACAGGGTCGCGCCCTTGTCGCGCAGGACGGCGGCGGCCTCCTTGGATGGGGCGTAGACCCGTTCGGCGGCCAGGCCGTCGCGGCGGTTGACGGCTTCATACAGGATGGCCTGCCCCAGATAGGACATGCCCACCTCGTAGAGATCGGGGAAGGCCAGGGCCACCCGGGCGGAAGCGCCGGGTTTGCGCACCACGCCCCACTCGCTTCCGGAAAAATGGCTTGGCTTGGGGACCAGGGCCAGGATGTCGCGCATGGAAAATCTCCGGCGCCAATGCGGGCCGCCCGGGAAACAGGGAAGGACCGCCGCAGGGGGAACGCCCATGCGGCGGCCGGATGCAGTCGAAACAGCGGCGAGAGGTGAAAAACAGCCGACGGCGGCCGTTTCGCGCTACTTTGTGATCAGTCCGCCCAGGCCGCCCTTGGCGGGCCCGGCCATGTTTTTGAGGGTCCGCAGATCCCCGGCCGTGGACAGGGTGAGGTTGCTGGTGGCTTCCAGATACTTGGTTTTGATCTCATCGGGGAACTTTTTGTATTCGTACATCACGTGTTCCGTGGAGATCTCCCCACCGACCTCGGTTTCGAAGGGATAGCCGAAGGGCAGGATAAGCATCTGCACGCCCTGCTGGGTGGGCACGGTCTGGAGAATGGCCACGTCGTTCAGCTTTTTGCCGCTCTCATCCATTTTGCCGAGGATGGTTTCGCCGTTGACCAGTTTCACCAGCCGGATGTCATAGGCCATGTCAAGCTCCTTTCCGTATGCGCGCGCGCCCAGGCGGCGCGTGTTTCTTTTATGGGAAAGACCGGCCGCGCCCCGGGCGTCGGCCGATCATGGTCGCCCCGCAATGCGGGGACGGTTTGAGGTAGTGTCCGCCGGGGATGCTGTCAAGGGCGCGTCCTGAAAAACGGCTCCGCCCTATTCCTCGTTGAAACAGAAGGTGGAATAGCCTTCCTTTCGGCACAGGGCGTCGCGCTGGGCCTCGCGCATGTCCGCGCCCATCATCTCCGCCACCATTTCCGCAAGGGTGATGCGCGGCGTCCAACCCAGCTTCCGCCGGGCCTTGGCCGCATCGCCAAGCAGGCTATCCACCTCCGTGGGCCGGAAATAACGCGGATCGACAGCCACCAGGCACTGTCCGGTCTCGGCGTGGTATCCCTTCTCCTCGATCCCGCAGCCCGTAAAACGCAGGGGGATGCCCGCCTCATGCGCGGCCATGGTCACGAAGTCGCGCACGGAGTGTTGCATGCCCGTGGCGATGACATAGTCCTCTGGCGCGTCCTGCTGGAGCATGAGCCACTGCATCTCCACATAGTCCCTGGCGTGGCCCCAGTCCCTTTTGGCGTCCAGATTGCCCAGGTACAGGCGCTCCTGGAGCCCGAGCGCGATACGGGCCAGGGCCCTCGTTATCTTACGGGTGACGAAGGTCTCGCCGCGCACCGGGGACTCGTGGTTGAACAGGATGCCGTTGCAGGCGAACAGGCCATAGGCCTCGCGGTAGTTCACGGTGATCCAGTAGGCGTACAGCTTGGCTACGGCGTAGGGGCTGCGGGGATAAAAAGGGGTTGTCTCGGTCTGGGGGCTCTCTTTGACCTCTCCGAAGAGTTCCGAGGTGGAGGCCTGGTAGAAGCGGGTCTTTTTCTCCAGCCCCAGGATGCGGATGGCCTCAAGCAGTCGCAAGGGGCCGAGGGCATTGGCGTTGGCCGTGTATTCGGGAGATTCGAAAGACACCTTGACGTGGCTTTGGGCGGCCAGATTGTAGATCTCGTCGGGCTGCACCTGCTGGACGATGCGGATGAGGTTGGTGGCGTCGGTCATATCCCCGTAATGCAGGATCATGCGACGGCCGGAGTCGTGGGGGTCGTGATAAAGATGATCGATGCGCTGGGTGTTAAACAGCGACGAGCGGCGCTTGACGCCATGCACCAAATAGCCCTTTTCAAGCAGAAACTCGGCCAGGTATGCGCCGTCCTGGCCCGTGATACCGGTTATGAGGGCGACTTTTGGCTGGGTCATGGGTCGGAAACTCCGCACAAGGCTGGTTGGGGGAGGAATACTGCGGACGAGGTATCTTTTTGGGACACTGGCGTCAATGCGACAACGGCCGGGGAGACGCCCCCTCCCCGGCCCGGCGACAGTGATCGCAGATGCCGTCGATGCGTATTTCCACGCCCGTGACCTCCATGCCCAGGCGTTCCCCGAGGACGCCCGGTCCAAGCCCGGCCGCCGCCTCGGACACGCATTCCATGCGGCCGCACAGGCGGCACCAGACATGGCAATGGAAGGCCGAATGGTGAGCTGCGCCCAGACAGTAGCGAAAGGCCCGGTCTTCCAAGGCGTGGCGCAGGGCCACCCCCTTCTCCACGAACAGGTCGAGCGCCCGGTACACCGTGACCTTGTTGGCCGGACGATTCCGGCGAACGGCCGACACAATCTCCATGGCGCTCACGGCCCGGCCCTCTTCGGCCATGACCGCCAGGACCGCCAACCGGATGGGCGTGGCCTCGATGCCGACCTCACGCAGGATGTCCCGGAACTCCGCGTCGGCCATCATGTCCCTCCCCCGTTTTCCCGGGCTCCGGCCCGTCCGGCCCGTCCGGAAAAGCGCGCCCGAATGATGTCGAAAAGGCCCACGGCAACAAACGCGGCCACGGCCACGGCGATGATGGAGGCCCCGGAGGTCAGGTCGAAGCGGTAGGCGACCATCAGTCCCGCCACGCAGAAAATGATGCTGCACAGGGCGGACAGGGCCATCATGCCCAACAGCGAGGTAGAACGCCGCTCGGCCAGATACGGCGGGATGGTCAGAAGGGCCATGACCAGGATCAGCCCCACCACCCGGATGAGCATGACCACGGACACGGCGGTCATGGCCAGAAGCAGATAGTGCAAAAAGACCACGGGCGCGCCGCGCACCTCGGAAAACTCTCGGTCGAAGGACATGGCCGCCAGTTCCTTGTAATACAGAAGCGTCAGCCCCAAAATGACCGCATCCATGACGGCCATGCGCCAGATGTCCGCCCCGGGTACGGTCAGGATGGAGCCGAACAGAAAGCTCATGAGGTCCGTGTTGTAGCCCGGGGTCAGATCGATGAGGATGATCCCCAGGGCCATCCCGGCGGCCCACATGACCCCGACCATGGTGTCCGCCCGCTCGGCCCGGCGTAGCGTCGCCGCGCCCATGGACAGGGCCGCGAAGACCGTGAATCCGAAGGTCATGGGCAACACCGGAAGACCAAGGAAAAAGGCCAGCCCCACCCCGCCGTAGGCCGCATGGGCCACGCCCCCGGCCAGGAACACCAGCCGGTTGACCACCACCAGGGCGCCGATAATGCCGCAGGCCACCGAGGCCAAAAGCCCGGCCAACAGGGCGTTTTGCATGAAATCGAACGACAGGGCGTCAAGCATGGGGGGTCTCGCCGGACTTCCGGCGCAGGTCGAGCATGGTGGGGATGCCCCGGATAAATGCGTCCATGGGGCAGCGGTGGCTATGCACCCCGTAGATCAGGGCGATCATCTCCTGGGTCAGTTCCGGGGCCGGGTTGTAGGCCAGGGCGCCGTTGACGCAGGCCACGGCCGTGACCCCGGCCGTCAAAAGGCTCAGGTCGTGGCTGACGGCTATGGTGGTCACGTCCCGGGTGAGCCGGGAGAGCACCTCGTGGAAGCAGAACTTGCCCTGGGGATCGATGTTGGCCGTGGGTTCGTCCAGGATCAGAAGCTCCGGGGCGGCGACCAGGGCCCGGGCGATGAGAACCCGTTTTTGCTGCCCGCCGGACAGGGCCGGGAAGCGGCGGGCGGCGTAGCGGTCCATCTCCACCCGGGCCAGGGCCGCCTCGGCCAGCCTTTTGTCCGCCGCGCTCCACCAGAAGCCGCGTCGACCGCCCACGCGCCCCGGCCCCAAAAGCCCCATGAGCACCACCTCGCGCACGGTGACCGGGAAGTCCCGGCGCAGCATGCCTCCGGCCACCTGCTGGGGTACGTAGCCGATGCGGCCCCGGGCCCAGGCGGGATCGTGGCCGAAAACGCGCACCAGCCCTTCCCCGGGCTGCAAAAGGCCCATGATCAGGCGTAAAAGCGTGGTCTTGCCGCCGCCGTTGGGGCCGAGCACGGCCAAGAAATCCCCTCGGGCCACGGTCAGGTTCACGCCCGAAAGGACATCCTGGCCGTTATAGGCGAACGATACCCCGGCAACGGACACAACGGTTTCGGGCATTCGGATTCCTTGTTCATGCTTGGCCGGGGGGGAGCCTCCGGCGGCCAAAGGGCTTCGCCCTTTGGAATCCCATATCAAGGCCCCCCCCGGAATTTCGATGAGCCGGGTTTATTTCATGGCCGCCTGAAAGGCCGCCGCCACCTTCTCCATGTTGGCCAGCCAGTCTTCAGCCATGGGATCAACCCCGACCACCGAACCGCCGATGGCCTTGGCCACCACCTCGGCGTTGCGGTCGGAGAACTGGGGTTGGACGAAAACGACCCGGACCCTGTCGTTTTTGGCCTCGTCGATGAGGGCCGCAAGCTGGGCCGGGCCGGGCTCCTTGCCCTCGCGCTCCACCGGAACCTGGGTCAAGCCGTACTGTTTGGCGAAATACCCCCAAGCCGGGTGAAAGACCATGAATTTCCGCTGGCCCTCCGGGACGGCGGCGAAGGCGGCCCGCAATTTCTTGTCCAGGGCGTTTATGTCGGCGGAAAGGGACTCGTATCCGGCGCGGTAGGCTTCGGCGCCGGCCGGGTCGGCCGCAATCAGGGCGTCGCGCATGGCCGTGGCCTGGATCTTGACCTGGGACGGGCCCAGCCAGACATGCGGGTCCAGCCCCTCATGGCGGTGTCCGTCGTCATCGTGGCCGTGCTCATGACCGGCCGGGACGGCGGCCGACGCGTCGGCCTTGGCTGCGTCATGGTCGTGGTCGGACTGCGGCTTGTCCGCGTCGTGGTCATGGCCATGGGCGTGGGGCGTCATGGCGATTTTGACGATATCCTTGTCCGTCTGCACGATGGTCATGGCCTTGTTGACGTCGGCGAACCGGGGCAGCCAGGCCCTTTCGAAGTCGATGCCCACGGCGAAATAGAGCCTAGCCTTCTGCAAGGCGGCCATCTGGCTGGGTTTGGGCTCGAAGGTATGGGCGTCGGCCCCGGCCGGGACCATGACCGTGACGGCGATCCTGTCGCCGCCGATACGCTTGGCGAAAAAGGCCTGGGGGGCGATGCTGACGGTGACGGGCAGGGGGGCGGCCAGGGCCGGAAGGCAGCCCAGGGCCAGGGCGGAAAGGGACGCAATCACGCAAAGCAGTCGTTTCATGAAGCTTCCTCCGGGTTGTCGGACAATCGTGATGCAACTCAGTTGCATTCAAGAGGTGCTAGTCAAATCGACCCGGAAGATCAAGGCCGGAGCATGGGCGCCCAAGAAAAAAACAGGGCCGGGAAAAATCCCGGCCCACGGAAAAAAACGCAATGTCCAATGATCAATACAGCATGCGGGTGAGTATCCAGCCGCGCACGTGGGTATCGACCACGGCCACCTCGGCGTAGCCGTCCCGGTAGCCCAACACCCGGACCTGCCAGCCGCGATAGACCGTCATGCGCACGTCGCAATACATGCTCGGGCAGGTGCGTATCTCGGCCGTGCCGCGCACCGTGCGGACCTCCTCGACAACCACCACCTCGGACCGGGGCGGACCCTCGACGCGCACCTGACAACCTGCGGCGAACACCGCCGCCAGGACAAGGCAGGACCAGATCATCGTTTTACGCAGCACCATAGCGGCATCTCCTTGGATCGAGCGGCGCCCGGGGCGCCTGCGTCATTACCAAAACAGGTAGTTGGACGACATCCAGCCCTCGGTCTCGGGACCGATGACCACCACGTTGACCCAGCTGCCGTCGCGGCCGATCACCCGCACGTTGTCCCCCTTGCGCAGGGTCATGATCACGGCGCACGAGGTGGAGGGGCATGTCCGCAGATTGACGCTGGCGCTCACCGTGCGCACCGGGGCGTAGGGATCGCGCACCACCACCACCGAACGCGGCGGAGGATCGACCGAAACCATGCATCCGGCCAACCCCGCGCTCAAGGCCAGTGCGACGATCAATATCTTGACGGTTTTCATCTCCAGACCTCCTTGGATACTCGCCATCGGGGGCGGCGCCATGCGCGACGCAGGCAGGCCGCCCGACATACTCCAGTGTGTTACAGGTTAAGCGCAATCATGTCTTTTGTCCATAAAAAAGGAGGAATTGCCGAATGCCGGGATTGACTGTCCCCCTGACCGGACCTAACTGACCAGATGAAACCTTTTTCCTGGAGCGCGACATGGAACATGCACAATGCCTCATCATCGGAGCGGGTCCGGCCGGACTGTCGGCCGCCATTTATACGGCCCGGGCCGGGGTGGACACCCTGGTCCTCGGCTGCGACCCCAAGGTCGCGGGCGACTACGACATCGACAACTATTTCGGGTTTCCCGAGACCATCACCGGCAAGGAACTGATCGAACGCGGCGCGGCCCAGGCTCGGCGCTTCGGGGCCAGCCTGCGCTGCGAACGCGTGCTCGGGGCCCACTATGGGGATACCGGCGGCTTTACGGTGAAAACCGACAAGAACGAATATGCGGCCGACAGCATCGTCATCGCCGCAGGCGTGGCCCGGGTCCGCCCGGGCATCACCAACATTGCGGACTACGAGGGCAAGGGGGTGTCCTACTGCGTCAGTTGCGACGGCTTTTTCTACCGGGGAAAGACCGTGGCCGTGCTCGGCGAGGGCGACTACGCCGCCAACCAGGCCCTGGAACTGACCACCTTCACCCCGAACGTCACCATCTACACCCAGGGCAAGGCCCCCAGCATGAGCGGGGAATTTGCCGAACGCCTGGCCCAGGCAGCCATCCCGGTGCGCCAGGAGACGTTAAAAACCCTGTCCGGCGAACCGGCCCTGGCCACCGCGCACACCAACGACGGCCATGACGTGCCCTTGGACGGCATCTTCGTGGCCATGGGCCAGGCCTCGGCCCTGGACTTCGCCAAGACCCTGGGGTTGCCGCTGCGCGGGGCCTTCATCGACGCGGACCATGACCAGAAAACCGGGGTTCCCGGGATATTCGCCGCAGGCGACTGCGTGGGGAGGTTCTTGCAAATCAGCGTGGCCGTCGGCGAAGGGGCCAAGGCCGGGAAGTCGGCCATCTCCTATCTTAAAGAGATGGGCAAGGTCGGCAAGGCGGAAAAATCTTGACGCCGTAGCCTACCGGTGCTAAAAAACCAAGTTCCCACAAGACATTTTCATCGGGCCTATAGCTCAGTTGGCAGAGCCACCGGCTCATAACCGGCAGGTCCCAGGTTCGAATCCTGGTGGGCCCACCAGAAAGGGAAACCATTGCGCATCGTTTCTCCCAGACCCGAATCGAAAAAAGGCCGGATGCGGCCTTACGGAGTGAAAAGGCGCTTTCTTGGGGTGTGTCCACGGGAAAGCGCCTTTTGTTTTCGCGCATGCAGATAGCCGACATCATCCGCCGCATCGAACGCGCCGCCGATCCGCGCCATGCCGCCGCCTGGGACAGAAGCGGCATCCAGATCGCCGGATCGGTCGACGCCTGTGAGAAGCTGGCCGTGGGCCTCGACCCCACACCGGCCACGGTCAAGGCTGCCCTGGACTGGGGCGCCCGTTTCATCCTGACCCACCATCCCCTTTTGCTCGTCCCCCGCCTTCCCGACCGCCGGGACGCCTACCACGAGGTGTTGCGCCTGACGCTTTCGAACGGGGCCTGGCTGTACGCGGCCCACACCTCCCTGGACGTGCGCCCGGACGGTCCCGCCGGATGGACGATGCGGGATTTCGGCCTGGCGAACGTCTCCGTCCTCGAACCGACCGGCCCCCTGCCGGACCATGCCGACCCGGCCCGCCTGCCGGACGGCCTGCGGGAGATGGGCTTCGGCCTTGTCGGCGATCTGCCCGCCCCCCTGCCCTATGGAGCATTTCTGGACATCTTGGCCGGACTGACGGGGCGGACGTTTTTCACCCTGGCCGGGCGTCCCCCGGAGAACATCGCCCGCGCGGCCTTCTGCCCCGGCTCCGGGTCGGATCTGGCTCAGGCGGCCGCCCAGGCCCGGGCGGACATCCTGGTCACGGGGGATCTCAAATATCACCAGGCCTTGGAGGCCCCCCTCCCCGTTTTGGACGTGGGGCACTTTTGCCTGGAAGAACGGATGATGCGGCTTCTGGCCGACACTTTTGCGGAAGAACTCGGTCCCTTGGGGGTCGAGGTGCGACATTTTCCCGGACGCGACCCCCTGGCCCCCTGTCTTGTGGGCGGACAGACGCGGCGCAAGCCGGAATAACCGTTTGGAGCGTGCCATGTACATGAAACAAATCGAACAACTGGTGGTTTTGCAAAAGGTTGACGACGAAATCGTCCTGCTTGAAGACGAACTCACCACGGCCCCCAAGGAGGTCTCCACCCTGGAGGCCAAATTGCAGGTTCTCGAAGAAGAAGGCAGCGTCCTTGGCGAAAAGATCCAATTTTTGACCGAGCAGCAAAAGCGCCTGGACGGAGAAATCGAGACCGACGCCCTGCGCCTGAAAAAGAGCAAGAACAAGCTCATGATGGTCGGCAACAACAAGGAATACCACGCCATGATGCGGGAGATGGACAATCTGGAAAAACAGAACCGCACCCGCGAGGAAGAAAAGTCCGCCGTCAGCGAGGAGCTCACGCGCCAACTCGACGCCCGCCGCGACCTGGACGAGCGTATGGCGGCGCTCTTGGCCGAGTTGGACACGGCCAGGGCCGGGCTCGATGCGCGCATGTCCGACGCCAAGGGCCGTCTGGACGAACTGGCCTCCCTGCGCGGCCAGGCCGGAGACGCCGTGCCCCTTCCGGTGCTCAAACGCTATGAATTCATCCGTTCGCGCTTAAAAAACCCGGTCATCGTCCCGGTCACCGCCGGCATCTGCTCCGGCTGCCACATCAGCATTCCGCCCCAGTCGTTTATCGAGTTGCAAAAGGGCGTGCAGATTTTAAGCTGCCCCAACTGCCAGCGCCTGATCTACTGGAGCAACCATGTGCCCGCCGAGGAACCCGCCGAAACGGCCCCGGCCGAGGCGGCCCAGGAGGCCTAGCCCCGGACGGCCTTCGCGACACACCGCCGGGCGTTTTTGACCAGGCCGGGTTGCGGCATTATGTATACAATTTGGGAGTCGGACAGGCCATCGCCGCGGACGCGTGCGTCCGGGGAGGAAAGTCCGGGCTGCGCAGGGCGGGACGCTGGGTAACGCCCAGAGGGAGCGATCCCTGGAAAGTGCCACAGAAAACAGACCGCCCGCGGGGCATTGTCCCCGCAGGTAAGGGTGAAACGGTGGGGCAAGAGCCCACCAGCGGTCGCGGCGACGCGACCGGCTAGGCAAACCCCGTTCGGAGCAAAACCAAATAGGGGGGCGTTTGAGGCTGGCCCGGCCGATGCCCCCGGGTAGGTTGCTTGAGGCCGGAAGTAATTCCGGTCCTAGAGGAATGATGGCCGCCCCGGGTCTCCCGGGGAACAAAACCCGGCTTATCGTCCGACTCCCTTCTTTTTTCCGCCGGATGCGCCCGCCGTCCTGCGGCGCATCCGGGCCGCAAGGCCCCATGGCCCCACGACAGGCGACGCCCGAAAGGAACCCGAGCATGTCCCATACGCCCCACCAAAATATCTGGGCCGTGATCGTGGCCGCCGGGAGCGGTTCCCGGCTGGCGGCGGCCGGGGCCTGCGTCCCCAAGCAGTTTCTGACCTTCGCCGGTCGTCCCCTGTTCTGGCATGCCGCCCAAAGCCTGGCCGCCTGTCCGGCCCTGTCCGGGCTGGTGCTGGTCTTTCCCGCTGACCGCCTGGACGAGGCCACGGCCCTGGCCCGGCAATACGCCGCTGACGACGGCCTGCGCCTGCCGCTGGTCACCGTGGCCGGAGGGGCCCGCCGTCAGGACTCGGTCTCGGCCGGGCTGTCCGCCCTGCCCCCCGATTGCCGCCACGTCCTGGTCCATGACGCGGCCCGGCCCTTCGCCGACCCGGCCCTGGTCGGCCGGGTGGTCCAGGCCCTTTTGTCCGGCCACCCGGCGGTCATCCCGGGGATGGCCGTCACCGACACCATCACCCGGGTCTCCCCGGACGGCCTGGCCCTGGAAACCCTGCCCCGGAAGGAGCTGGCCGCCGTGCAGACCCCCCAGGGCTTCGCCCGGGCCTCCCTTCTGGCCGCCCACGAGGCCGCCCGGGCCGACGGATTCACGGCCACGGACGACGCCTCCATGGTCGCGCGCATCGGCGTCGCCGTTCATGTGGTGGAAGGCTCGCCGGACAACGTCAAGGTCACCCATCCCGCCGATCTGGACCTGCTCGCCCGGCGCGAGCCCCCTGCCGCGCCGCGCATTCCCGTGGTGGGGCACGGCTACGACGTGCATCGCTACGCCGGGCCGACCGAGACCACGGCGGCCAACGCCCGGCCCATGAAACTCGGAGGGGTGCCCATCGCAGGCGGCCCCATGGTCCTGGCCCACTCCGACGGCGACGTGCTCCTGCACGCCATAACCGACGCCCTGCTGGGCTGTCTGGCCCTGGGAGACATCGGGGCGCTTTTCCCGGACACGGACCCGGCCCTTTCCGGCATGGAATCGGGTATATTTTTAAGCGAAGTGCTGACGAAACTGGCCCGGGCGGACATGGCCCTGGTCCATGTGGACGCCACCATCATCGCCCAGATCCCCAAGATCGCCCCCCACCGGGAGCACATCCGGCGCAACCTGGCCTCGCTTTTGGGACTCGACCCGTCCCGGGTGGGGCTTAAGGCCACCACCGAGGAAGGCCTGGGGTTCACCGGGGAAAAACGCGGCATCAAAGCCGTGGCCCTGGCCACGGTCCTTCGCCCGGCCTGAGCGTCCCCCCCTCTGAGGCCTTTTTACCGCCTCCAGAAAAGAATTCTCCCGCCGACTACCCTGATCGGCGAAGGCGTGGTACGTTTCGGACAAAGGACAACCTTTTTTCCAGGAGGCGTTCATGTCCATGCAGCATTCTTTTACCCGCATCGAAAACGATCTGCTCCCCGCCTTTCGACTCAACCTTGGGCTGGCCGAATCCACCGAAGACGTGCGTAAATTCTTCAGCTACGCCATGACCGACCTGCTTTCCAAGGTGTTCGAAGGCCGTTTTCCGGCCGCCTACGAGGACTTGACCCTGGCCCCGGCGGAGGACAAGGGCTTTGCCGCCAGCGCCCGTTTGCAGGCATTTCCGGAATTTGAGGCCATGTGGACCGCCTCGGACCTGTCGGCCATCATCGGCCGGTTCGCCGGGGTGGCCGTGAACCGTTACCGGCATCTGGAAAAAAATCCGGACAAAACCGAATCCAAGATGTACCCCACCCCGGACCGGGTCGGGCAAGGCAAACAGCCGTAAGGCCCAGGCCGCGCCCGATGCGGGCGGATTAGGGCTGGCGCAGGGTGAGGCTTAAGCCCTTGTGGTCCGCCGTGACCTGAAACACCCGCATAAGCGCCGGACGATAGGGACTTGTCACGGCGGGCTGGCCGTTTATGCGGACCACGGCCACCCGCCGGAGGGGTTTTTCAGGCCGGGTCAGCAGATGCACCAGGGGGGTGAAAAGCTCCGGCGTGGCGGGATCGTCCGGCCCCGGGCCGATGAAGAGATCCTTGCCCCGGCCCTCGGAGACAAGCGCCAACTCCTGGCCGCAAAAGACCAGATGCGTCCCCTCGGCCCGACGCGGCGGCCTGTGCGGCGCGCCCTCCCCGGGCAGGACCAGTCCGGCGAAAACGGGCGCGGCCGGGTCCAGGGCGCACAGCCAAAACGTCTCCCGGCCCGGGGCGGCCCTGCCCCGGCCATCCGCGTCCGTCCCAAACAGCCGCCTGAAAACCGCCAGCCCCCGGTGGGACAGGAACTGCAATCCGGCCGGGCCGTCGAAAAACCGCCCGGACACGGCCTCCCCTGACAGTTCCAGAAGCCGCAGGGCCCGAAACGCCGCCCCCCACTGAAACGCCCCCGACTCCCGGACCAGCATGTCCCGAAAGACCACCCCGTACCGGTCCAAAAGCAGCCGGGCCCGCTCCCGGGCCTGTTCCTCGATCTCCAGCCGGTCCTGTGCAGCCAGGGGCGGGGTCACGCGCCGCCACATCCCCGTTTGCGGCAGGGCCGCGCGCCAGGAGGCCAGCCGTCCCCGGCCGACCCAACTCCTCATCTCCCCGAAATTGCCCCGGATCAAATTGCGACATCTGTCCCAGTTTCTCCTCCAGGGTCATTTGGGAAATCAATGCACTGATTTTTCGTTCGGTTTCT